>JAKITM010000062.1 GCA_021648045.1 Lysobacterales bacterium | reverse complement strand
ACGACCTGACAGAACAGAAAGACTAGATAACAAGTGATGCCCTAATAGCCCGAAAATCGGGAAGGGGATATTTTAACCAGAGGCTTGACTTTGTGCTTCATAGAAGGGTGGGCATTTATGCCCACGCTGCGAAATCATAAATATCCAAGAAACAGGTTTGGCTTTTACGCGTGGGCATAAATGCCCACCCTACCCTTAGGGTTAGAACAGGCGCTTAATACCATGACCGAGACTACTGCCAGCACTAAAAACTTAAATGCTTTAATTGTTGAATTCCTGAATTAAAATTAATTTTTAAAAATCGTTTTAGACAAACACTCTGCACTTGCATAGCTAAATTTAATCTTAAATTAGCACAACGATATCATCAGCCCTCAGATGCGCGTAATTCAAGGATGGCAACTGCCGGCAAAGTCTTCCCTTCCAGGTATTCAAGAAATGCCCCGCCACCGGTTGAAATGCAGGAAATATCATCACGAATCCCAAATTGATCAATCGCCGCTAATGTATCACCACCACCGGCAATTGAAAAAGCCGGGCTATCGGCTATCGCCTGTGCCAACGCCTTGGTACCCGCCGCAAAGGCCGGGAATTCAAACACCCCTACCGGACCATTCCAAATTACGGTGCCCGCCTGCATAATTAGTTGGCGGTATTTTTCTGCCGTTAGCGGGCCGATATCAAATATCATTTCATCGCCATTCACCGCATCGACAGCTTTGGTTTCGCCGCTGGCATCGGCTGAAAATTCTAGTGCTACAACGACATCTTCCGGCACCGGAATTGAGCTGCCCTTGGCTTTCGCCGCCGCCATCAAGGATCGAGCTTCAGCGCACAGATCCATCTCTACCAGCGACTTTCCGACTTCATAACCGCTGGCGGCAATAAAGGTGTTGGCAATTCCGCCGCCGGCAATCAACTGATCTACTTTATCGGATAAAGCACCCAGTACGGTAAGCTTGGTTGATACTTTCGACCCACCGACAATCGCCAACACCGGACGAGCCGGGTTTGTCAGTGCTTTTTCCAGACCATCAAGTTCTGCACACAGCAGTGGGCCGGCTACTGCAACGGCTGCATAGCGAGCAACACCTTCAGTTGAAGCCTGGGCTCGATGGGCCGTGCCAAATGCATCCATTACAAAAACATCACAGAGCGCTGCCATCCGGCGTGAAAGCTGCTCATCATTGGCTTTTTCACCCGGATTAAAGCGTACATTCTCACATAAGGCTAGTTCGCTGTCGGCTAGCTCAACGCCATCCAACCAATTTTTTTCCAAGCGCACTGCTTGCCCCAGCTCAGCACTCAGGTAGTCGGCTACCGGCTGCAGCGAAAACTTACCCTCCGGCTGACCCTCTGTCGGCCTGCCCAAGTGCGACATAACCAGCACCTTTGCACCGGCATCCAGCAATAGTTTCAGGGTCGGCAATGCAGCCTGGATGCGTGCAGCTGAGCTGACTTTGCCATTGGCTATAGGAACATTCAGATCTTCACGAACCAGAACCCGTTTGCCTGTTAATTCACCGCTGCTGAGTAGTTCACTCATGCGTTTGAATGGAAGAATAGGGGACAGACCCCCATTAATTCCTGGAATTAATGGGGGTCTGTCCCCTATTTTTATTTTTATTTTTCCTTCCTGCTTAGGCATTCATTAACGCAAGCGTGGTATCTAGCATACGGTTGGAGAAGCCCCATTCGTTGTCGTACCAGCTCAATACTTTGACCATATTACCGTTCATAACCTTAGTTAAACCAGCATCGAATGTAGATGAGGCTGCGCAATGGTTAAAGTCGATTGAAACCAGCGGTTGGTCGTTATAGTCCAACACGCTTGCTAAAGGCCCTTCAGTTGCGGCGGCTTTGACGATGGCATTTACTTCTTCAATGGTAGTATCGCGGGAAGCTTCAAACACCAGATCAACTACTGATACATTAATCGTTGGAACGCGCATAGAAAAACCATCCAATTTGCCATTCAGTTCCGGCAATACGATACCCACAGCTGCCGCTGCACCGGTGCCAGTCGGAATCTGGCTCATGGTGGCGGAACGCGCGCGTCTTAAATCACTGTGGAATACATCAGTTAACACTTGATCATTGGTATAGGCATGAATGGTGGTCATTAAGCCATGATTAATTCCAAGACTGTCATTCAGCGCTTTAGCCAAAGGTGCTAGGCAGTTTGTTGTACATGAAGCATTGGAAATAATGGTGTGTTCGGGGCGCAAAATATCGTGATTCACACCGAAAACTATAGTGGCATCTATATCTTTGCCGCCGGGTGCGGAAATAATGACTTTTTTAGCACCCGCTTGAAGATGCAAGCCAGCAGTATCTCGGGTACGGAAAAAGCCGGTACATTCATAAACTACATCCACACCGAGTTCTGCCCAGGGTAGTTTCGCAGGATCGCGTTCAGCGAGCACTCGAATACGGTCACCATTTACCACTAGGTGGTCGCCATCAACTTCTACGCTACCGGCAAACCGACCGTGGGTGGTATCAAAACGGGTTAGATGGGCATTGGTTTCGGTATCACCCAAGTCATTGAGGGCGACGATTTCAATTTTGTCGCGCATACCACTTTCATACACAGAGCGTAAAATATTCCGCCCGATACGACCATAACCATTAATTGCTACTTTAACTGTCATTTAAAAAACTCCTTTAATTGATGGCCGCAATGCTGTCATTTACAGCTGCAACTACATTTTCAGTGGTAAAACCAAACGCTTCAAACAACACATCAGCCGGTGCTGATGCGCCAAATTGATCCATGCCGATTATTTTTCCGGCATCACCTACAAACCGATACCAATAATCAGACACGCCAGCTTCAATCGCAACGCGTGCCCGTAGTTTTGGTGGTAATACTGCATCCTGCCAGGCTAAGTCCTGACGCAGGAATAAATCCGCGTTGGGCATGGACACCACACGAACAGCCGTGCCGGTAGATTCCAGCTCGGCTGCCGCATCCATCGCCAAGGCGATTTCTGAGCCAGTAGCAATAATAACAGCAGCTGGGTTATCAGTATCTTTGAGTACATAACCACCACGGGAAATTGCGGCTAGTTGTTCATTATCCCGCTGCTGGTGTGGCAGGGTTTGGCGGGTAAATATTAAGGCATTGGGCTGGGCTTTATTTTCCAGCGCGGCACGCCAGGCAACCGCAGATTCCACCGTGTCGCAGGGTCGCCAGACATCTAGGCCTGGAATAATTCGCAAACTAGTTATATGTTCAACCGGTTGATGGGTCGGCCCGTCTTCGCCCAGACCAATAGAGTCATGGGTGTAAACATGAATATTCTGACAAGGCAGTAATGCCGACATGCGGATCGCGTTGCGGGCATAGTCTGCAAACACTAAGAAAGTGGCGCTATAGGGGGTAAAGCCGCCGTGCACGGCAATACCATTACAAATGGCCGTCATTCCAAATTCACGCACGCCAAAGTAAATATAATTTCCATCGGCGGTGTTATCTAATACATCAACACTCTGGTCCCAAATGGTCAGATTAGAACCCGCCAGATCAGCAGAACCACCAATCAGCTCTGGCAAGGCCGGGCCGAAAGCGTTAAGCGCCATTTGTGAAGCTTTGCGAGTAGCGACAACCGCGCCTGCTTGCTGCATTTCACTGACAACATTATCAGCAAACTCAGTCCAGTTCTCTGGCATTTTACCCGACATGCGACGGGAGAACTCAGCCGCAAGTTCGGGGTGTTCTTGTTGATAAGCACTAAACAGCCGATCCCAGCCAGACTCTGCCTGAGCACCGGCGTCTCGCGCATCCCAGTCGGTATAGTAGGCTTCAGGAATCTCAAACGGTGCATAATTCCAGCCCAAGGCTTTCCTGGCTACCGCAATTTCTGCATCACCTAGAGGAGCCCCATGCACACCGGAAGTGCCCTGTTTATTGGTCGCGCCGAAACCGATGATGGTTTTACAACAGATCAGCGTGGGTTTATTATTTTCCGCTTTTGCCGCTTCAATAGCCGCTTTAATGGATTCACTGTTGTGGCCGTCAACGGCTTCAATTACTTGCCAGCCATAGGCACGAAAGCGCTCCGGAGTATTGTCGCTGAACCAGCCACCGACTTCGCCATCGATAGAGATATTATTATCATCCCAAAACATGATTAACTTGCCCAAGCCCAGCGTTCCCGCCAGTGAACACGCTTCATGGGAAACGCCTTCCATCAGACAGCCATCGCCAAGAAATACCCAGGTATTGTGGTCAACGATTTCAAAACCTTTCTGGTTGAAACGATTCGCTAAAACTTTTTCAGACAGCGCCATACCCACGGCATTGGCGATACCCTGACCTAGAGGGCCAGTGGTAGTTTCAACTCCGGGAGTATGCCCGTACTCGGGGTGGCCAGCAGTTTTTGAATGAAACTGACGGAAATCCTTGAGGTCTTGAATACTGAGATCATAGCCACTTAAATGTAATAAGGAATATATCAGCATGGAAGCATGGCCATTGGAGAGCACAAAGCGATCACGATCATACCAGTTTGGGTTTGCAGGATTATGTGTATGGAAATCACGCCATAGGACTTCAGCGATATCCGCCATTCCCATGGGAGCGCCTGGGTGTCCGCTATTGGCTTTTTGGACGGCATCCATGCTCAATGCACGAATGGCATTGGCTAATTCTTTGCGACTGGGCATAGTAAACTCTCAGTAATATTAAATAATCGAAAGCACCCGGAAATCCGGATGCTCTAATATCGACAATTGTTACCCATGCCGCCAGTGAGAGCAAGGGTTAGTAAGCAATTCCATCAACATTAGTTGATGCCTACTACTAAAAGCTCAGAAAAGCCCAGAAAAACACTGGTTTTTTACTTATTCTCAACCAGTTCCCCTGCTTTGTATTTCGCCCAATAGCTATCCAGATGCTTTTTAACTACCGGCATCAGGAAGTACAGGCCGATAATATTGGGGAAGGCCATGGCAAATATCATTGCATCAGAGAAGTAAATTACAGCACCCAGTTGCATGGATGCGCCGATAACCACAAAAATCAAGAATAATATTTTGAAGGTATTGGCGACTATTGGCCGCTCACCAAATAAGTAAGTCCAGGCTTTAAGGCCGTAATATGACCACGAGAGCATGGTAGAAAAGGCGAACAACACCACTGCCACCGCCAGCACATACGGGAACCAGCTAAAGGCTGACTCAAAAGCGGCTGAGGTCAGCGCCACGCCATTGGCATCAGAACTACCGTAAGCGCCTGTGAGAATTATGACCAGCGCGGTGATAGTACAAATTACCACGGTATCAATAAACGGCTCGTATAGTGCAACTAAGCCTTCGGTTACCGGCTCTCTGGTTTTTACCGCCGCGTGCGCAATAGCGGCAGAACCAATGCCTGCCTCATTAGAAAACGCCGCCCGCTGGACACCCTGAATCAGCACCCCAATCACACCACCTGCTACGCCTTCAGGGCTGAAAGCACCTTGGAAAATTGTAACAAATGCTGCAGGCACAGCGGATATATTCAGCAGGATAATTACCAGGCCGGCGGTAACATAAATAATCGCCATAAAAGGCACAATTTTTGAGGTTACTTTGGCGATGCTTTTAATCCCTCCAATGATTACCATACCAACAAGGCCAGCCACTATCAGGCCGTAAAGCCAGCCTTTATCTGCCCACCAGCTATTCTCGCCGCCAGTTACAGTAGTGACCATCTGAAAGCTTTGATTGGCCTGGAACATATTGCCGCCACCAAAGGCGCCGCCAATACAGAAAATCGCAAACATAACTGCCAGCACTTTACCTAGGGTCTTAAGTTTTGGGCTGCGCTCTGCCAAGCCTTTGGAAAGATAGTACATCGGCCCGCCAGAAATAGAGCCATCCGGGTTAATATTGCGATACTTTACACCCAAGGTACATTCAACAAACTTGGAGGACATCCCCAGCAAACCCGCCAAAATCATCCAAAATGTAGCTCCCGGCCCACCGATTGAGACCGCAATTGCCACCCCGGCGATATTACCTAAACCCACGGTGCCAGATAATGCCGTCGCCAATGCTTGGAAATGGGTGACCTCACCGGGGGCTGTGGGGTCATTGAAGTCTCCACGAACCAGCTTAAAACCTAATTTCAAAGCCCGAAAATTTATAAACCTGAAATACAGCGTGAATACACTGGCAGCTAGAATCAACCAGACCAAAACAAACGGAACCGACACCCCGGCAACTGTGAATGAACTGAAAACAAAATCACCAATCGCATTTGCAACCGGTGCTACTGCTTGATTGATCTTCTCATCTAAGCTTGGTTCAGCCTGTACCTGTGCTTGGGCTAGAAGCGGAAAAAACAGGCTGCTTAATGTCACCAGGACACGAGTAGAGAGTTGGTTTAGACGCTGCATTGAGGGACCTCCAGTTTTACTATCATTTTTATTGGCCTGCCTGATTAATGTCGGTATTTTATTCTTATTACACAAACCAAGTTGTTTGCAGCTAACCAACAGGCATACATCTTAGCCCATACTTCGCCAGAAACAAAATTTTCCGGTCTCAGTCTGTTTTTCGCCACTTAATTGAGCAGCCCATAGATGCAACCTGGTTTTCTGGGCCGCGCCCGCTTTGGCTGACCTCCTGCATCGCTAGAAATAGATCCCGGCGTGCGTCTGGTTTGTCATGCTGACTACCGCTATCGTCTAACCGACCCCGATATTGCAGTTGTAGTTTAGCGTTATAACCAAAAAAATCCGGGGTGCAAACAGCCCCGTACTCCCTGGCAACTTGCTGACTTTGATCAAGTAGGTATGGGAATGAAAATTGCTGCGTGCGCGACAATGCCGCCATATTTTCAAAGCTGTCTTCCGGATAATCATCCGGGTCGTTTGCCATTATGGCCACACTATTCACCCCTAGTGTTTTTAACTCATCGGTATCGCGAACTAATTTGCCAAAAATGGATTTCACATAGGGACAATGGTTACAGATAAACATTATCAACAAGCCGTTTTCACCTTTGCATTGTTGCAAAGACCAGCGCCGCCCATCAACACCGGGCAAGTTAAAATCAATTGCCGCTTGATTAAAATCGCAGACTGGCGTGTGCAGTAAGCTCATAGAACAACTCCGTAAACCGATAATAAAGATAAAAACAATCAAATATAGCATCATAAAACATTCAGCCCATCGAGGTGGAAATATCGGGCCAAACATCAGCAAGGCTCAACAAACCAGAATAAAACAGGGTGCAGGCTTATGTTTCAACCGATTAACTCAGATAAATTAACGAAAATTTGCTATAGTTAGGGAACCATGGGGAAGCTGCGTGTTCATATTATGTATGCCGCAGCACCCAAATAAAACAACAACCATAGAAACTGGCTGAACCAGACATGCAAGCACTTATCAACAGCAACTACAGAAAGCTAAAGTCAGAGCGCAACAACGCCTTGATGCTTATACTGTGTCTGGCGTTTGTCTTGTTTATGCCACAACTTGCAGGTGCCTCCGACCAACCGCAACTTGCGGATAAGCAAGGTTGGTCACTGATACCTGATGCGAAAACCACAGAGTCTTCAAAAAAACCAAATTATCAGGTACGGCCGAGCGCAATCAGCCCATTACGAATTCAAAGTAATAAAGCACCTACACCGGTTCGCCTGCACACAAATTCGGAACAGCCGCTGTTTTTTGAATTGCACAACCAGCAGTTCGAACTAAACACCGGCCTGCGGTCACAAGGACAACTCGATCTTACCAGCATTCTTGGCTGGCAACCGCTCGACCAACTAGTGGTTGCCCTAGGCCTGCACACTTCAATTTTTGATCAAGCGCAAAACAGCACAGACTTCCAGCCGATTAGTAGCATCCAGTGTGAATCGGCTTCGATGGAGTCGGGTCTTTATCATGCCAGTAACTGCTATTTTACTAACAATGATCAAGCACGCACTCAGCCGATTAATAATATATCCAGTATCGGAGCAACTTGGGGTGCCTCAGAATCAGCCAGCTTACAAGTTGAATATTTCCGCCAAAACACCGCCGCACTAAATCCTGGCATGCCTACCAACATCGCATTACCGGGCTTGCTGACCAGCGGGCATAATCCACTCAACGAAAACCGCGCTTTATTACCTACAACACAAATCGGTGGCAATACCCGACTGGATGGCTTTGGCATTAATCTGGCGTTGGGGTACGAGCATGACCAGATGGGTAAATTACGGCTCGGCTTGCAACTCTCCAGAATCAACAATCTGGAGATTACCAACGGCTTCGGTAATTTAGGTCAGCCAATGCTTCCAATATCACCTGTGTCGCCATTCCATACAGCCACGGTAAACATTGACTGGAACAGAGGTTCATTCAGTGGCGGAGTACAGGGTTACTACCGCGAACCACTAAGCTTGTATCACTACGATGCCAGCGATGAACTAACCGGCTTTGATATCTATTTCAGCTGGCGCGCACCTTGGAATGCTAATCTTTCCATCGGCACCAGCAGCGTGATTGAACCTGGTATCAGCAGCAACCTTGCCGATGAGGGTAGCAGCGACCCCTTTGAATTGGTCTATGGCCGCGTGCCTTATGTTCGCTATGAGCAAGACCTCTGATCGCTACCTACAAAAGATCGGCTGTAGCCACAGACCCGACAAAGCGTTAAACTTTCCTTCTGCTTACTGTCAATTTGCTCTGTAGTTGTTACACTAACTGCATTAATTTAGAGACCTTTCCACAATGAAAACTACGCTTAATTTCCTGCAACCTATCACCTTCGCAAGCTGCCTGTTATTGTCACTGAGTGTGTTTGCACAAAATTCGTTTTCCTCGCTTGAAGAGCGCATGACCGGTGAAGAGTTTGCCAACAGCGGATTGGATAAACTCAGCGCGGAAGAGCTTACCAACCTCAACCGCTGGATTGGAGAGCGCTCTGTAGCACAGTTCGAAAATGCGGCAGTTTCTGCAACACCAAATAATACTAATAAAGGCGGTTTTGCCAGCAAAAACAAACCGGGCTACGCCCAGGCCGACCAGAACTACCAGAACCGTGAGAAAATCCAAGCGCGGCTAAAGGGCCCTTCCAAGGGCTGGAATAACTCAACTGTTTTTTCGCTGGATAATGGCATGGTTTGGGTAATGGACGAAAAAGATTCCTTCCACATGAAGCAACAGGACAATCCTGAAGTAGTCATCAAACCCGGCTTCCTGAATACCTGGAATCTGTCTATTGGTGGGCATAGTTCGAGCACAAAAGTAGAACGCATTCAGTAGCGCACAGCACCCGTTAGCTTTCTAAATGCGGCGGGGGGGCTAGTTTTTTATCTGCCTGCGGTATTTTAGCTTTGCTAGCAGCATTAATAGCCTAAGCACCAGGTAGGAGACACTGCCTATGCCAACTATCACCCAAGTCCAAATCCCGACGGGCTGTAACAACCTTGTCAGATTCCAGTACCAAATGAAACCGGCCGTACAAAGGCTCAAAGATAAGTAAGATATCATTTTCAGATGATACATTCTGGTCCTGAAATCTCGCAATGCCATCTTTTTTATCTCTGCCGAATCCGCAGTATTGGGAGACTGCTGGCAGATGGGACAAACCGGCAACTGATTAGAAAACCGATGGCCACATTTTGTACAAGTCATTAAAGCCATTGGTTAATCACTCTCAATCGGGAATTGTTATAATAAAAAATCAGCATAACAAATTATTCATCTGCATAGTAAGCAATTGCAGCCCGTAAACCGCCGGAAGGGCGGTTGCTGATCTCAATTTTCCAATGGTACAAATTGCATAAGCGCTTAACGATCGCTAGGCCGAGGCCAGAACCCTTGCCGACCACTTGGTTACCGCGGTAGTGCCGCTGGAACAAGGATGAAACCTCTTCCTCTGGAACCCCAGGCCCCGAGTCCAGCACTTCCACAATACCATCGCCAACAATGACATCAATTGTGCCGGTGTGAGTGTAGCGCACAGCGTTACCAATCAAGTTGCCAATGGTGACTGCTATAACCGATTCCGGGGCAATCACACTGACTTTGTTAAGCTGCCGGGCTGACAAATGCACAGGTTTATTACCTATTAATGGCTGGTAATGGGTGATCAAATCTTTAACTATGGTATAGACATCTTGCGAGCGACTGTCTTGATTGACGCCCTTTTCTGCACGCACCAGATGCAGGAGTGCGTTAGTAGTATCGGCAGATTGACGGGCCGCTCTGGCGATCCGTAATAGTCGTGTACGAATTTTCTCCGGTAAGTCTTTCTGGTTAAGCAATAATTCAGTGGCACCGGAAATCACCGTTAACGGGGTGCGTAGTTCATGCGATACATCTGCATTGAATTCACGATCTCGTTCAACCAAGTGATGCAGGTGATCGGCGTAATCATCGAGTGCTGATGCCAATTGCCCTACTTCATCATCAGCAAAATATTGCGCCAATGCCTCAGGTTTGGTGGTTTCATCAAACTTAGATAAGCGCCGGGCGAGGTCAGCAACCGGCTTCATAATCCGCCCGGACGACCAGCGGCCCAGCAGCAGCGAAAGCAAGGAAAATATTCCGACCACGCCAATTAATGCCCAATTCAGGCGCTGGTCCATGCGTACGCTATTGCTGATATCTTGAGTTAGAAAAACCCAAAGGTCTTTGTCTTTGCGAATTGCCGCCCGCCAAGTACCGGAATCGTTGCTGACTTTATGCACACCAGCTGGCAGGTCACGAAAAATAGTTGGTACAATTTCCGCCTTGCCCGGTGCAGTCACATAACCCTCAATGCGCGTGTGAAACGGCTCCCGGACCCCTGGGTTAAGCCGTAAGGTCTGGATATAATCATCCACTTCTTTTTTCAGCGTTTCAGCAACTAGCTGATTTTCAAGATAGTCTTGTAAAACTAGGGTTGAAAGGGCAAACAAACCGCTCAGCAAAGTACCAAACAGCAAAAACGATAAAATTATTCGACTGCGGAGCCTACGCCGATACCGCATTCGGGGCGACCAGACGGTAACCAATACCGTGTCGTGTTTGAATCATCGCAGTGTCGAATGGTTTATCAATCGCTGCTCTCAGAGTGTGAATATGAACCCGCAGGCTATCACTGTCGGGCATTTCTTCTCCCCAAACATGATTTTCCAAATCCTTACGAATCACTACATTAGGGGCGCTTTCCATCAGCCTTTTCAACAACTTCAAGCCAATTGGGTTCAGCTCTAGCAGCTTGCCATCGCGTTCAACTGTTACTGCATCGATATTATATTTCAGCGGCCCTACAACTAGCTCCCGCGGTTGTACTGTACGCCCGCGTTTAACCAGCACCAGCAGACGGGCTTCCACTTCCTGCAATTCAAAAGGTTTAACCAGATAATCATCGGCACCGTGTTCAAAACCCGCCAACTTGTCTTCTAGTCGGTCGCGCGCGGTTAACATCAACACCGGAGTATCCTTCCGTGCATCCTCGCGCAATTTACGACACACATCAAGGCCATCCATGCCAGGCAGTTGCAAATCAAGAATAATGGCATCAAAGTCATTCACGATGGCTAGGTGCAAGCCGGTAATGCCGTCACCGGCAAAGTCGACCGTATGCTCGTTGTCTTCAAGGTAATCGCCGATATTGGCGGCGATATCCGGATTATCTTCAATTATTAGTACTTTCATTGTGCTTACCTGTTAAAAGCTAGCGTGTAACTATTGTACCGCCTTAGATGTTTTTTCGACAGATGACATGCCTCTATCCCAAAACTATTTCGAATATAGAAAAGGCTCAAGCAAAATCCTGTTTGCTTGAGCCTTTAGCGCAGTATCCTGTACTACACTTGCCCCGCTCACTGTGTCGGTGTCATAGCCAAGAACAGGCTGGAGTATTTCACCTGACCTCGGTATATAAGCATACTCCCGAGGGGGTTAAAAACTCGTTAATCGAGTATGTTCTGTGGCCCAGAGCTTTCTGGAAACTGCGGGTTAATCTTCAATCAGGCTAACCCCTTCCAGGTTTTTCGCCAACTCGTCTGTTGAACCGCCTCTGTCCAGCTTGACCATCAAGCGAAATTCATTTTTTGAATCTGCATGACGGAGACCGTTCTCATAGGAAATATGACCGTCTCTATACATATTAAACAAACACTCATCAAAGGTAATCATACCTAGATGACCGGAGCGTTTCATAATGTCTTTGAGTTCGTGAATATCACCTTGGCGAATTTTTTGTTGTACCAATGGTGTATTTACCAGCACTTCAACCGCCGCCCAACGGCGCCCACCATCAACCGAAGGGAGTAATTGCTGCGCAATAATGGCTTTTAGATTAAACGAAAGGTCCAGCAGCACCTGATCGCGCTCATCTTCAGGGAAGAAATGGAGGATACGATCCATCGCCTGGTTAGCGTTATTTGCATGCAGAGTACATAAACACAAATGACCGGTCTCGGCAAAAGTAAGTGCATGCTGCATGGATTCGCGAGTACGAATTTCGCCGATCAGGATAACATCCGGGGCCTGGCGTAAGGTGTTTTTTAAGGCCACATCAAATGACTCTGTATCTACCCCAACCTCTCTTTGAGTTATTAGGCTTTTAGCGTGTTGATGAACAAACTCAATCGGATCTTCGATGGTTATAATATGCCCGGTCATAGAACGATTTCGCAAACCTACCATGGCTGCCAACGAAGTTGATTTACCCGTACCAGTAGCACCAACAAAGAAGATAATGCCGCGTTTTTCCATAGCTAAATCAGAAAGAATCGCTGGCATACCTAAGTCTTCAAGATTCGGTATACGGGTCTCAATCAGTCGACAAACTATGCCAACATGGCCCTGCTGATAAAATGCACTCACTCTAAAGCGGGCATCTTCATTCAAGGAAATAGCGAACTGGCACTCCTTGGTGTTTTCAAATTCCTCGCTCTGATGAGCGTTCATAATAGAAGCTACCAGCTCCCGTGTTTCATCCGCTGACAGTGGCTGGTCATCAATCGGCAAGATAACACCATCGATTTTTAGACTCGGTGGTAAACCGGCAGTAACAAACAAATCTGAACCACGGCTTTCATATAACTGCTGCAACCAAGGAAATACTTTACTCATAACATTTTTGCCCCTTTATACGAATAACTTTCTGTTAACTGCCCGTCGGGCGGCTTCATGCTTGGCAACCAAGCCTCGACGAACCAGTTTTTCGAGGTCCTGATCCAGGGTGCACATACCCACATTCTGCCCGGTCTGG
>JAKITM010000061.1 GCA_021648045.1 Lysobacterales bacterium | reverse complement strand
ACCTGACAGAACAGAAAGACTAGATAACAAGTGATGCCCTAATAGCCCGAAAATCGGGAAGGGGATATTTTAACCAGAGGCTTGACTTTGTGCTTCATAGAAGGGTGGGCATTTATGCCCACGCGTTCCAGGCTCAATGTTTTACGCAAGCTTGGTCTAACTTTAAGCTTTGCGCGTGGGCATAAATGCCCACCCTACGGTAATATGGGCTGCTTAATTTTGTTGTTGTTTTAGCCAAAACTCAAACTCATCTTTAAGCACATCCAATGGCACCGAGCCTAAGCCAAGGATGAAATCGTGAAAATCTCGCAGATTGAACTGATCCGTAAGACTGGCTTCGGCTTTATGGCGTAACTGCCAAATGGTGTACTCGCCAAGTTTGTACGATAAGGCCTGGCCCGGCCATGAAATATAACGATCCACTTCGGTTTTAACATTATGCAGGGCCAATGCGGTATTTCCCGCCAAGTAATCTATCGCCTGCTGACGAGTCCAGCCAAAAGCGTGAATACCGGTATCGATAACCAATCGGCAGGCCCGCCACATTTCATAAGTCAGACGACCAAACTCCTGATAAGGGGTTTCATAAATCCCCATTTCCACCCCCAGTTTTTCGGTATACAGCGCCCAGCCTTCACCATAAGCAGAAATATAATCGCTACGCCGAAAGGCCGGTTGTTCTTTCAGTTCCGATGCAAGGGCGGCTTGTAAATGATGGCCGGGAACCGCTTCGTGCAGGGTTAAGGCAGGCAGTGTGTACAAAGGGCGTTGTTTCAGATTATAAGTATTCACCCAGTAAAAACCTGCCTTGCCATCCGCATAAGCACCACCGACATAACGGCCAGTGGTGAAAAATGGAGCGATAGCTGCTGGTACAGGGGTAATTCCATAAGGTTGTCGTGGTAGCTGGGAAAAATACTCTGGCAGCTTACCATCGATTTTTTTCGCCCAATAAGATGCCTCAGCCAGTAGTTCACGGGCACTGCTGGCATAGAATTGTTCATCGCTGCGTAAAAATTGTAAAAACTCAGCAAAGCTACCCTCGAATCTGGTTTCTTTGATGACAGCATCCATATCCGCACGGATACGCTTAACTTCCGATAGTCCCAGTTGGTGAATTTCTTTGGGGCTCATATCAACCGTTGCATACTTGTAAATTTTAGCGCGGTAGAAGGCTTCACCACCGGGCAGGGTGGTTGCTGCAAGCTCCTGTCTGGCCGCAGGGTAGTATTTTTCCTGCATAAATTTAAGCAGTTCGGTGTAAACCGGAACTACACTATCTACAACCTGCTTTTTGGCTCGCTGTTGCAGTGCTTGCCATTCTTCGTCAGTAAAAAACACGGGTCGCTCAGCCATGAACGGCTTATAAAACACACTGTCTTCAGGCGTATCCACTATCTGCTTGCTAATCGCCTCATCACGACCGCTAAGCACTGCTTGTGGCTGGGTCATGCCTTCTTTGAGTGCAATTTCCAGTAAGTCGAGGTATTCACGATTCACCGCAGGTAGTTTTTCAAGTTTAGCTAGGTAGTTGCGATAATCTTCTGCTTTATTAAAGCGCCCATCCGCCAGTCTTGCCCAGCCTATGTACCAAGCCCAGTCGCTATTGAAAGGGAACAGGTAGGCGCGGGTTTCATAGTTATTACTGAAATTAATTAGTTGCCGGCGGAAAATCCGATAATTAATGCAGTTCTCACGAGTCAGCTGTTTGCAGTTAATGTTTTTCAACTGTTTCAGGGTGTTTTGCCAATAGTGGTAACGGCGCAACTGGTGTTCGCCGCTTACATGCATCAACTGGTCGGCATAATTATTTACCCCGGCGTTTGCTGCTAAGTGTGGGAACTCTTTGATGCGGAACGCCCATTCCTGGGTATGCAGTTGTACAAACTGCCGGTCAGCTTCGCTTGCGCTGTCTGTTGTTGCTTGCGCAAGCGGGGCTGCCAGGAATAACAGGGCGAAAATAATTTTAGGCATTATCAGCGACTACAAACGGCCCAAAAGATTGCGTGGTTGAGCCGGTGGCGCGTCCGGTTACCGGATCAAGCTTTTCGAACTCAACATTTTTCAATACTTCAGTGGTTAAGACTTTTTTACCGTCACGATAAAGAACAAAATAAAGATCAGGTGTGCGTTCGCCTGGAGAATCTAGCGAGGAAATATCGCTGACAGAAATTAGCATTCCGACGCTGCCATCTTTTTCCAACAAACCTTCCGCTAGCGTCGCATCCAGTAGTGGGTCTTGATCTTTAACTTTTACAGTCCATCGGCCTGTGGCCAAAGATGAACCATCTGGCCCGGTAAAACTGACAATAACTCTGAATAAACCGCTGCTGTTATTACTCATTGAAAATATCCTTGTTGGTGTATTATTAAGCTTTAGAATATAGCATTATAGATGTTCAACCCTTGGCTGTGTGTAAGATGGAAAAATCAATGGATCAGAATTTAGAATACCCGCATTTACTTGAACCCCTGGACCTTGGTTTCACCCGCCTGCGAAACCGGGTGCTGATGGGCTCAATACATACAGGCCTAGAAGACCGCAAGAAAGACTTCCCTAAATTAGCGGAGTACTTTCGGCAACGCGCAGAAGGTGAGGTTGGTTTGATTGTTACCGGCGGTTTTGCACCGAATATACGCGGCTGGCTGACACCCTTTGGCGGTACTTTGATGAGTTCCTGGCAAGTCCCCAGACATAAGCTGGTGACATCCGCAGTTCATGCTGAAGGCGGGCATATCTGTATGCAAATTCTGCACTCGGGTCGCTATGGTTATCACCCGCTACAGGTAGCGCCTTCTGCAATTCGTTCGCCAATCTCAAAATTCACACCTAAAGGGCTGAGTGCCAAAGGTGTGGAAAAACAAATTAATGCCTATGTGCGCGCCGCCAGTTTAGCCCGCGATGCCGGCTATGATGGTGTTGAAGTGATGGGTTCTGAGGGTTATCTCATCAATGAGTTTATTGCCCCACGAGTGAATAAGCGCGACGATGAATGGGGAGGTAGTGCGGAGAAACGCATGCGTTTTGCGGTTGAAATCGTACGCCGAACTAGAGCAGCACTAGGCCCTGATTTCATCATTATTTACCGCTTATCAATGCTTGACCTAGTACCGGATGGTAGTAACTGGGAAGAAATCGTACAGCAGGCGCATGCCATAGAAGCAGCTGGCGCGAGCATTATTAATACCGGTGTTGGCTGGCATGAAGCGCGAATTCCAACTATCGCTACAATGGTGCCGCGAGCGGCATTTGTTGATGTGACGGCTAAACTCAAAGGTGAAACTACACTGCCGTTGATTGCAGTTAACCGAATTAATACACCAGCCGTAGCAGAAGATATTCTTGCTAGTGGTAAGGCCGATATGGTTTCTATGGCTCGACCACTGCTGGCTGATGCTCACTTTGTGCAAAAAGCCAGGGCTGGCAAGGCGGCAATGATTAATACCTGTATTGCCTGTAATCAAGCCTGCCTAGATCATGTTTTTGTGGGTAAATCGGTGAGTTGTTTAGTCAACCCGCGCGCCTGTGAAGAAACCGAAATAAACTCAGAAGCTACCAAAGTAGCAGACAATATTGCGGTTGTTGGTGCCGGTCCTGCGGGCATGGCATGTGCACTTGAGAGCGCAAAACGCGGGCATAAGGTGACATTATTTGATGCGGCTGACCGTCTGGGTGGGCAGTTCAACCTGGCGGCTAAAATCCCCGGTAAAGACGAGTTTCTAGAAACTATTCGCTATTTTGATAACGCCATGCGGGCAGCCGGCGTGCAGCAGCAGTTGGGTCTGCGTGTAAATGTGGATGATCTGGCTGGGTTTGATCAAATTGTACTCGCCACCGGTGTAGTTCCTAGAACCCCACCAATTACAGGCATTAAACATTCAAAAGTGCTTTCTTATCTTGATGTCATCAACAACCCGGAGGCTGTTGGTGATAGCGTGGCTATTATCGGCGCCGGTGGCATCGGCTTCGATGTCGCTGAATTGCTTCTTGTCGATACGATTAATGGTGCAGGAAATGAAAAAGAGGCCTTTTTTAAGGAATGGGGCATAGACCCGCAATTTAACGCACGCGGTGGGGTGGAAAATATTAAACCGGAAATTGCAGATCCTAAGCGTAAACTCTGGCTGTTGCAGCGCAAGAATTCTAAGCTGGGCAAAGGCTTGGGTAAAACCACCGGCTGGGTACACCGGATTAGTTTAAGAAAACACAAAGTGGAAATGCTCGCCGGCGTGGAGTATTTGAAAATTGATGACCAGGGCTTGCATATTCGCCGCGATGATAAAGAGGAAATATTAGCCGTGGAGCATGTGGTTATTTGCGCAGGTCAACTACCGCAGCGAGAGCTGGAAGAAGGCTTAATTGCAGCCGATAAATTATTTTTCCGTATTGGTGGAGCAGAAAAAGCTGGTGAACTTGATGCTAAACGCGCGATTCGGGAAGGCACATTGTTGGGCCTTAGAATATAGTCGAAGCATCCGATGGTTAGCACTGACCATGAGAGAATTAAACAGGATGATATATGAAGAAAACTTCGTTATAATGTGAATATCTAATAGCCAAGAGGATCACCCTATGAGTTCCTGGGAACTGTTCAGTAGTCACGGATTGGTGTTAATTTATTTCTCTCGCCACCCTCGCGCCCGCCTTCGGGATGCTGCGGAGGCTATCGGCTTGACCGAGCGCGCGGTGCAAAACAATATTCGAGACCTCGCGGCATCAGGTCACCTATTGATCGAAAAAGTCGGGCGCCGCAATCGTTATCGAGTAGTGGGGCGTAAGCACCTAACTCATCCAACTACTCGTTCGGTATCGTTGCGTCAGCTATTACAGTTGTTTAAGCTTAACGAGCGCGAAGACTCAGCGCTGGTAACACCAGTGATTAAAACGGTTACAAAAAAACTGAGCTCAATGAAACCAAGTGAAGACTCGCCCCAGCAAGTAGCTGAGCCAGCTTGGAATACAGCAAAAGAAATACCACCTGTAAGCACCGACGAAACCGAACCAAAAGCCGAACCAGTTCTGGAGATTCCCGCAAAAAAAGACACAGCGCAGCAACCTAAGCTTGTTCCATCACCACCGGCCGCTGAAACACCAGCGAAGTCAAAAAAACCAAAGGCTGGGGAAAATGATGACCTTCCACAACAAGACATGCTTTTTTAAGCCGTCATTATTATTGTATGAAACGGAAAAAAATCAATGACAGACTATAAAAAAACGATCGCCATAACGGGTGCGGGTAGTGGTTTTGGTGCCGCGATCGCTCGGCACTATGCTGCCAACGGCTGGCGAGTGGCAATCAGTGATATTGACCTTGTGCGAGCAGAACACACGCTCAAAGAACTGGCTCGGGAGTTTCCCGAATTTAAAGGTTTTACTTTCCGCCTAGATGTTACCTCAAACAAAGAATGGTCTGGGTTTTCAGATAGAATCTCTGAAGAGTGGGGCGGGCTGGAAATATTAGTGAATAATGCCGGTGTGGCCACCGGTGGTAACTTGGAAGAAACCCCGCTTGAAGACTGGGACTGGGTGATCAACATTGATCTAATGGGGGTGGTCCGTGGTTGCAAGCAGTTCATTTCCTTATTCAAGCATCAAAAGTATGGCCATATCGTTAATGTTTCTTCATTTGCAGGAATTGCTGGGGGCCCGGATATTGTTTCCTATGGTGTCGCCAAGGCCGCTGTCATTGCCCTCAGTGAAGCCTTGCGTGCAGAATTGCATGCTTTCGGGGTAGGTGTCACTGTGGTTTGCCCGGCCTTTGTTAAAACGGATTTGCTCAGCACTTTTCGTTCACCGGATGCAGCAGATAAGGCGCGGGTCACCCGCTGGATGGAAAACTCTGGGGTCACTGTAGCGGATATTGCCCGTCAGATTGAAGCGGCTGTTGAGGCGAATAAATTCTTGCTGTTAACCCATAAAGATACCCGGCGCTACTGGTTATTGAAACGCTGGTTGCCGGAAACTTATTTTAAGCTAATGCAAAAAACCGTTGCCAAAAAACAAAGCCGACAAACGGCGCAAGAAGGTGAAAAATGAACGCAGACTGGATGATCTACGGAGCCTATGGCTACACAGGCGAACTGATTTCTCGCTTAGCAGCAGAACGCGGAATGCAGCCGATACTGGCTGGGCGGAATGAGGCGCGCACCCGGGAATTAGCCGAATCCTTGGGGCTGAGCTGGCGTAGTTTTTCGCTGGAAAACAGTGATGATGTTAAAACGGGCATACAAGGCTGTAAATTGGTGTTGCACTGTGCTGGTCCATTTTCAGCAACATCTGCCCCCATGCTCAATGCATGTTTAGACGCAGGTACGCATTATTTGGATATCACCGGCGAAATTGATGTCTTTGCTGCAGCCCACCAACACCATGAGCAAGCACGCAAAAAGGATGTAGTGATTCTACCCGGTGCGGGTTTTGATGTGGTGCCAACGGATTGCTTGGCTGCAACGCTGGTTCAAAAACTACCCTCTGCCACGCATTTAACATTGGCTTTCGAGGCCGGTGGCGGCCCAAGTGCCGGTACTGCAAAGTCTGCTGTTGAGGGGATGGGTAAAGGCGGGCGGGTGCGCCAAGATGGCATGTTGACAACGGTTCCCTTGGCCTGGAAAACTCGTCAGATTCCTTTTGCTGAAGGTGATCGCTTAGGGGTAACAATTCCCTGGGGTGACGTTTTTACTTCCTACATCAGCACGGGAATTCCCAATGTCGAGGTGTACCTGAGTGTGCCGCCATCAGCCGTCAAAAAAATGCGTAGCATCCGCAAATTCAAATGGTTGCTCGGCTTGGGGCCAGTGCAATCATTTCTTAAAAAACGAATAGAAAATAAGGTGGCCGGCCCGGATAATGCATTACGCGAAAATACCCAAGCGCGGGTCTGGGCTGAAGTCAGTAGTTCAGATGGTCGCAGTGTGAGTGGGCAGGTTAATGCGCCAAATGGCTACAGCCTTACTGCCGATGCAGCGCTGGGAATAACCACATACCTACTGGAAAATAACCCGGAAGGTGGATTTTATACGCCATCGTTATTGATGGGCGCGGATTATGTAAGCAATTTGCAGGGTGTAGAGATGCAGATTGCCGAGATTGATTCAAGTAAGTGACTGGAATATCCACTTGGTTTATAAAGAAACTGTAGAGCCGTTGGTTATGTGGGGCTTTCTTGGCTGAGGAGTTGGCGTAATTATCCATGGGTTAGTAGCTTTTGGAAAAATCAATTTTATTGGGTCTGGGTGAAAGAAAAAACAAGTTGAAAAAGCTTGGTAGGGACAACCTAATACAGGTGGTGAGTTTCTAGGGTTCCCGATGAGACCCCGGCTCGTAGGCCAGGAAGACAGTTCTTATTTAGCAAGGGATTAGTGGGTCGGAAAAGCAGTTCCGCTCTTCAAGCCAACGGTCGTAATGATGCCGTACCGCGACTATTGTTTTTAAGTTGTTCCGCCAGCGTTGACCAGTCAGCTGTTGCGATTTCTATGCTGATGACCAGGCCTTCGGTATCGTGATTTTCCTCCAGCCTGGCGACACCAAGTTCTACCAAGATCTGGTGAATTGCACCGGTATAACTGAAGGGTGCGCGAATGATGCCGCGCCGACTGGGAATTATAGTTTCACTTTGAGCCTGTTGTAAGCAACGCGATGTGCTGCCGCCATACGCTCTTATCAGCCCACCAACCCCTAGTTTTGTGCCGCCATAATAGCGGGTAACTACCACCATTATTCGGTCAAAACCCTGGCCATCAATCGCCGCAAGAATGGGTTTTCCTGCGGTGCTGGCGGGTTCACCATCATCGGCAAAACGATAACTTTGGCCCAGTCGGTAGGCCCAGCAGTTATGTGTTGCTGAGTCATCTTTTACCTGTTTAAAAAATTCTAGAGTTTCAGCCAGGTTCTCTACATAGTCTGCGTGAACTACAAATCGGCTGTGTTTTATTTCTACCTCATAGTAGGATTTTTGAAGTAGTTTTAGCCGTGGTTTCTCAGTTGGGACTGACATCAGGATACGGCTTTATGCGCATTGACTTCAGTCACAGTGGACTTAACTTCTCCGTTGGCAAAGGTGCTGGTAACAGAATCGCCTTGAGCCAGTTGCTCTGCGCGCACAATAACTTTCCCGGTATGGCTTTCCCGAGTAATTGAATAACCACGGTCAAGCGTGGTTAGCGGACTGAGGGCATGTAATGTTCGTGCACTGGCATTAAGCAGGTTTTGTTGGGTGTCCAGTTGCAGTTGCATGCTTCTTTGCAGTCGCTGTTGATGAATTTTGAGAATGCTGAGTTTATCGCTAATCTTTTCAGCAGGGTCCAGTTGTGCCAATCGCTGTTGCCATTGTTTCAGTTGTATTTGTGCATCTCGGCGACAGCGCGTTATTGCTTTCACTATTCGCTTTTGTAAGCTGGATAGTTGCTGTTGTTGTTGCGATAATTGTTTTTCTGGGTGGCGCGAAAATAAGCGTTGCTCAAGGTGATCTAATTGTTGGCTACGGGTGCGTAATGAGCTTTCAAGTATGTTGCTCAAATTGCGTAAATGTTCGCGTAAACGGGTCTGATACAAACGCTGGTCTGGGACCACTAATTCAGCCGCCGCTGATGGCGTAGCGGCGCGTAAGTCGGCGACAAAATCGCTGATAACAGTATCAATCTCATGACCCACGGCTGAGACTACAGGGATGTTGCTGGCAAACACCGCACGCGCAACGCTTTCTTCATTAAATGCCCACAAGTCTTCCAGTGAGCCACCGCCGCGGCCGAGGATAATAACATCGGCCCAGCTATGTTGATTGGCAGCCTGTAGTGCGCTAACAATTGCAGGCGCCGCCTCATTACCCTGAACGGGCACCGGGTAAAGGCGTACATTTGCCAGCGGCCAGCGTCGCCCCAGAATGGTAATAATATCGCGAATAGCAGCACCACTGGCGGAGCTGATTACGGCAATGTTGTGATTATTATCCGCTAGCGCTTGTTTGGACTCAGTGGCAAACAGGCCTTCATGTGCGAGTTGTTTTTTTAATTCCTCAAATCGCTGCTGTAACTCACCGGCACCGGCGGGCTCCATGCGGTTGGCAATTAACTGGTAATTTCCACGCGGTTCATACAGGCTGATTTTTCCACGCACTCTTACCAGTAAGCCGTTTTCCGGTTTTACCGCAAGACCTGTACGGTTGCCTTTAAAAAGGGCACAGTTTATCTGGGCTTTGTTATCTTTCAGGCTAAAGTACAAGTGCCCAGAGCCGGGTTGCGAAAGATTAGAAATTTCCCCCTCAATCCAGATAGACGGAAAACTCATTTCCAATTCGTTTTTGACCAGTCGGTTGAGCTGGCTAGGTGTGAATATGTTTTTTTGCATCAATTAGCTAGCTTGGTAACTGGGGAGTGAAAAACAGATGTTATCACGATGGCGGTTGGGGGTTTAAGTTCTTTTGTTTGCCAACCAACAGGCGTATAATCAGCAAGGATTAGCAGAACGCCCGATTTGCCTTGTCTAAACATGTGCAAGCCGGGCGTTTCCTCATACGCGCGCAGCGCGAATGCATTACAGGAGCTTTGAGCCATGCGAATCCAGCCAGTCGCCCTGACATTTGATGATGTCACCTTAATTCCCGCACACTCTACGGTTTTACCCAATGAGGTTTCTCTCAGAACACAGCTGACCCGGGGAATATTCTTGAATACCCCGCTGATCTCAGCTGCCATGGATACCGTAACAGAAGCCCGCCTAGCGATTGCCATGGCACAGGAAGGCGGTATTGGTGTTATCCATAAAAACATGAGTATTGCGGAACAGGCCCAGCAAGTTCGCATAGTGAAGAACTTCGAAGCTGGGGTGATCAGTAACCCCATTACAGTTGACCCGCAAACGACTATTCAAGATGTCATTAACCTAACCCGGGCAAATAATATTTCCGGGGTCCCTGTGGTTGATGGCACTGAGCTGGTTGGTATTGTGACAGCTCGAGATTTACGCTTCGAGAAAAAGCTAGATGATCCAGTACGCAATATCATGACCCGCAAGGATAAGTTGGTTACCGTACGCGAGGGTGCATCTCAGGATGAAGTTCTAAGTCTTCTACATACCCATCGGATTGAAAAAGTGCTGGTGGTTGACGATGATTTTCAATTGCGTGGCTTGATTACGGTTAAAGACATCCAAAAATCCAGTGATTTTCCGCTGGCTGCCAAAGACAGCGAGGAGCGCCTACTGGTAGCTGCAGCGGTTAGCGCCGGTGGAGATACGCCTGAACGGATTGCGGCACTAGTAGAAGCTAATGTTGATGTGGTGATTATTGATACTGCCCACGGCCACTCCCAAGGAGTGCTCGATAGGGTTCGCTGGACCCGCGAGAATTTTCCTGATCTGCAGATTATTGGTGGCAACATTACCACCGGTGAAGGTGCTCTGGCTTTAGTTGAAGCCGGTGCTGATGCAGTCAAAGTAGGCCAGGGCCCCGGTTCTATTTGTACCACCCGTATTGTTGCCGGGGTAGGCGTGCCACAGATTACAGCGATTGATTCAGTCTCCGAAGCACTAAAAGGCAGCGGAGTGCCTTTGATTGGCGATGGTGGTATTCGTTTTTCCGGTGACTTTGCCAAGGCTATTGTTGCCGGTGCCCATACTGTGATGATTGGTAGCTTGCTTGCTGGTACCGAAGAGGCTCCCGGAGAAGTTGAACTGTTTCAGGGTCGCTCCTACAAGTCATACCGTGGCATGGGCTCACTTGGGGCAATGCAAAAAGGCTCCAAAGATCGTTATTTCCAGTCGGAAGTGGCTACCCATAAACTAGTACCTGAAGGCATTGAAGGCCGGGTGCCTTACAAAGGTTCGCTTTCGGGTGTTATTCATCAATTAGTCGGTGGGCTTCGATCCTCTATGGGTTATGTCGGCTGTGCCAACATTGAAGAGATGCGCACTCGGCCGGTATTTGCACAAATTACAACCGCAGGTATGCGCGAATCGCATGCCCATGATATTACCATTACCAAAGAAGCCCCCAATTACAAACTGGGCTAATTTTATTCAGGTTGATTTATGAGTCAGAGTTCCGAAAACATTCACGCTGAAAAAATCCTGGTTCTGGATTTTGGTTCGCAGTACACTCAATTAATTGCCCGCAGGATTCGTGAAATTGGAGTTTACTGTGAAATCTGGTCTTGGGATGTCGATACTCAACTTATTGCTGATTTCGAACCGAGCGGGATAATTCTATCCGGCGGACCGGAAACCGTAACCGGTAGCGATACACCCAAAGCAGCAGAGAGTATCTGGAGCATGGGAATTCCAGTGCTTGGAATCTGTTATGGAATGCAGACCATGGCCCAGCAATTGGGCGGGCAGGTCGAGGCCCATGATGAAAAAGAATTTGGTTATGCCGAGATCAAAGTAGAAAATGCCGGTAGTTTATTAAACGGTATTTCAGATGTCGTAAGCGATGAAAAAAATGCTCTGCTGGATGTATGGATGAGCCACGGCGACCGGGTCACAAAGTTACCTGAAGGTTTTACTCTGCTGTGTTCATCTGATGCTGCACCTATTGCGGGAATGGCAGATGAAAGCCGGCATTTCTATGGCCTGCAATTTCATCCTGAAGTGACTCATACAAAGCAGGGCGATGCGATATTGCGACGCTTCCTGTTGGAAATTTGTAAGCTTAACGGGCTCTGGACAACAGAGAATATTATTACCGATGACATTCAACGAATTCGGGACCAAGTGGGTCAGCAAAAAGTCTTGCTGGGTTTATCTGGCGGTGTTGATTCATCCGTTGTCGCTGCACTTTTGCATGAAGCCATCGGTGACCAACTGACCTGTATATTTGTGGATACCGGCTTGTTACGCTATAAAGAACCAGAGCAGGTAATGGCAACCTTTGCCGAGCATATGGGTGTTAAAGTCATCAAAGTTGAAGCCCGGCAGCGGTATTTGGATGCCTTAGTTGGTGTTGCTGATCCGGAAGCTAAGCGTAAAATTATCGGCAACCTGTTTATCGATATTTTCGAAGAACAAGCAGAAGCGCTAAGCGATGTGCACTTTCTAGCTCAAGGCACCATTTATCCCGATGTTATCGAATCAGCAGCGGCTGCCACTGGCAAGGCGCACTTGATTAAGTCCCACCATAATGTGGGTGGTTTGCCCGAAGATATGAAGCTGGAGCTGGTTGAGCCTCTGCGGGAGTTATTTAAAGATGAAGTTCGCCGTGTAGGCGTAGGCATGGGCCTGCCATCGGAAATGGTATACCGCCACCCGTTCCCGGGCCCCGGTTTGGGAATCCGTATTTTGGGTGAGGTAAAAGAAGAATATCTTGCGCCCTTAGCCAAAGCCGACAATATATTCCTCGAAGAATTACGCAAGCACAATCTATACGATCAGGTGAGTCAGGCATTTGCTGTGTTTCTACCGATTAAATCGGTAGGTGTAGTTGGTGATGCTAGGCGCTATGAGTGGGTGATTGCTCTACGCGCGGTAGAAACCATCGATTTTATGACCGCCCGCTGGGCTGATTTACCCTATGATTTCCTCGACCATGTATCACGCCGAATTATCAATGAAATAGCCGATATTTCCAGGGTGGTATACGATATTTCTGGCAAGCCGCCGGCCACCATTGAGTGGGAATAAGTTAAGCAATGCCAAACTTTTCTTGCGCTGACATTGACTGGATGGAGTATGCCTTGATATTGGCCAGCAAAGCTGAATCAAAAGGCGAAGTTCCGGTAGGTGCGGTGTTGGTCAGAGATCAGAAATTACTGGCGGAAGGCTACAATAGAGTCATAACAGACTCAGACCCCAGTGCTCATGCGGAAGTGGTAGCCTTACGCAATGCAGGCAAGGCAGTTGGCAATTATAGATTACCGGGAACCACACTGTATGTAACTCTAGAGCCCTGCTGTATGTGTGCCGGTGCCATAATCCATAGCCGGGTAGATAGGGTGATTTATGCCGCCACGGATCCCAAAACAGGCGCTGCTGGTAGTCGCTTTAATGTACTTAATTCTGATAAACACAATCACCAGCCAATTATTGAAGGCGGTTTGTTAGCAGATGATGCAAGCGCCCAATTAAAAAGCTTTTTTGCCACCCGCCGCAAAGCTCACAAGTAGGCTGGGCATTTATGCCCACGCAGCAAAGTAATAAATATCCCGTAACCAGGTTTTAGTCGGTTTCACGCGTGGGCATAAATGCTATTTAAGAGCTTCGGATTTAGAGTGCAATTGATTCATAACAACGTCCAATATCTAAGCGCTCGGGTCTAGCCGGGTAGATACTATGAAAGCCACAAAAGTCGTATCCTCTAAGATCCAAACAAAATCGGAGAAAACAAATGACTCAAGTGGCTTTCAAACAAGACTTTACATCAAATGACCCTATTTTGTATATGGC
>JAKITM010000060.1 GCA_021648045.1 Lysobacterales bacterium | reverse complement strand
AAATGCCATATACAAAATAGGGTCATTTGATGTAAAGTCTTGTTTGAAAGCCACTTGAGTCATTTGTTTTCTCCGATTTTGTTTGGATCTTAGAGGATACGACTTTTGTGGCTTTCATAGTATCTACACGGGGCAGTACCGCTGGCTTAGCGTATCAGCAAGCGTTAGTATTTGTTCTATCGGGGCAAAGCCCAGCCTAATTTCTTTTTTATGAACACAGTGTGCGCTGATTGCCTGTTAATTTCTAACGTACACTAGAAGCGCTTTCAGGAACAAACAGCTTACCCCTCACCATTTCCCGGTATTGCAACGGGGAAATTTCGCAATGCTGACGAAACAAACGGGAAAAGTAGCCGGCATCCTGCAGCCCCACTTTCCAGGCAATTTCACTGATAGACAGGTTGCTATGACGCAACAATTCCTTAGCATTACTAATACGCTGGCTTTGCAAGTAGGCCTGCGGGCTATAACCCGTTGCTGACTTAAATCTGCGATTCAAATTGCGACTGCTGAGTTTTACAAAATCTGCAAGGTCTGGAATCCGCAAGGGCTTATCAAGATTATCACGCAACCACTGCTGGGCATCCAGAACCAGTTCATCAGGATGCGAGCTATGCACTTCACTTTGATACGCGGCTCGGCGAAAAGGCAGACGGATTTCCGGTGAAAACTGATTTTCTATTGCCCGGGAAATTCGGCTGCCAAACCACTCTTCAATAATATGCACCATTACATCGGCAATGGAATTAACACTGCCGACACAATATATCCCATCACATTCGGTGATTAAATGCCGCGATTTCAATTCAACAGCAGGATACCGCCTGGCAAACTGGCGAAAGTAGTTCCAGTGGGTAGTGGCTGGTTTTCCATTCAGCAACCCGGCTTCAGCCAACAAACAACTGGCCGTGCCGACACCACAAATACGCGTTCCAGAAACAGCAAGACCGCGTAAACTTCCCAGCCATTCTTTGGCGGCATTCACCGTTGGTTGGGGGTTCCGCCAGATAGCCGGTAGCAATAATAAATCCAGAGGTGGTAACTCATCCAACCTTATCTCCGGCTTCAAGCTAATTCCACTGGCGAGTTTTATTTCTTTACTAGAGGACGCGGTAAGGATAAAACGCACCTGCGCTTGTGCGCTGTGTTTTTCCGCCGCCGCCATCTGACTGGCAGCTTGGAGAATTTCCATCGGCAAGGTGATGCTGGTGGCCAATGCACCCGGATAGATTACTGCGGCAACAGTTCGCATAGCGGCTTCCTATCAGTGAGTCAATTATTCAAACAGATGTCTAAAATAACATATTTATTGTCTTTTATGTCCTATTCGTTTTTGATTATCCCAGACTAGACTATACCCTCACCATCAGGCGAAGATAAAATGAGCATTCAGAGACTACCCGTAATTGTCGGTTTCGGCGGCATTAACCCGGCGGGCCGGGCTTCAGGTCACCATGCCTACAATCGTATGGTGCATTCTGTTCTACCTCCATCAACTCGGGAACGCAGCTTGAGTGCGCTGGCTCGCTTGATGGGTGTGGACTATGCCACAACTGATACTCAACACCTTCTCGATCACAGTCTGATTCGACGAATTGAATCTAACCATTTCGATGTTGATGCCGTACCTTGGAACAAACGCTTTGCCACCAGTAGTAACGGTAAAGCCATTAGTTTTATGCTGAAAAAGCAGAACCTACCCGAAAATATACCTGAAAACTGGCAGGTTAGTCAGGTTTCAGAAAGCCATGTAAATGTCCAGATTACCGGCGAGCAGAATTTTCTGCTGCCAACCATCCGTGAATTTGAAGTTAAAGCCGCAGGTCAACTACCTACAGGTTTCGATCCGGGCAAACTCTACCCTTCGCGCAGCCATCCCCGTGGGCTGCAAATGATGGTGTATGCGGCATCGGATGCACTCGGCAGCATCGGTATTGATTTCGACACAATTCTCTCACGAATTTCGGTGGATGAAGTCAGTGTTTATGCCGGCAGCGCTATGGGGCAACTTGATAATGCCGGTACCGGCGGTATGCTAAAGGCGCGTTATAACGGTCGTAAAGTTAGCGCTAAAAACTGCCCGCTTGGCTTGGCAGAAATGCCAGCGGATTTTATTAACGCCTATGTGCTTGGCACCATGGGGTCTACTGGCGCCAGCCTCGGGGCTTGTGCTTCATTTCTCTATAATTTGCGTCACGGCATTGAAGACATTCGTAGCGGCCGCAGCCGGATGGCATTTATCGGTTCTACCGAAACCCCGATTAACCCGGAGGTTATGGATGGATATCATGCTATGGGTGCACTGGCCAGCGACAGGGGCTTGCGTCAATTAGATGGTTTATCTCAAGATCAACAACCAGACTATCGGCGTGCCTGCAGGCCATTCGCTGAAAATTGCGGATTTACTGTGGCTGAATCCTCACAGATGGTGGTGTTGTTTGATGACCAACTGGCGATGGAGTTGGGTGCAACGATGTTTGCCGCACCGCTGGATGTGTTTATTAACGCCGATGGATTTAAGAAATCCATCGCCGGCCCGGGGATTGGGAATTACATTACTATGGCCAAGTCTGTAGCTTCAGCTCGGGCCATTCTTGGTGAGAAGGCTATTCGCAACAATGGCATGGTTCAAGCTCACGGCACCGGCACCCCACAAAACCGGGTAACAGAAGCACATATATTAAATGAAACCGCAAAAGCCTTCGGTATTGAAGCTTGGCCGATTGCAGCCATTAAGAGTTATCTCGGTCACTCCCTTGGGTCAGCCTCTGGGGACCAATTAACCACAACACTGGGAATTTGGCAGCATGGCTGGATTCCCGGTATTCATTCGATAAATGGAGTCGCCGCTGATATTAGCCACGATAAACTTATCATCAGCCCAGATCATCAACAGATTGATCCGAATGAACTTCACTATAGTGTTCTCAACTCGAAAGGCTTTGGTGGCAACAATGCTTCCGCCGCCTTACTTAGTCCCTCGATTGTAAAAAACATGCTGCAGCAACGCTATTCTGCCAGTGACTGGAAGGCATGGGAAAAAACCAACGAATCCGTTCGTGAACAACAACACGCCTATGATGAACGCATGATTTCCGGCACCGAAAGCCCAGTCTATAAATTCGATCATGGTGTTCTAGATGGCGATGATGTACAGGTTTCAGATAAGGAAATACATATTGCGGGTAAGCCTGTGAATCTAGATTTGAAATCACCTTATCCCGACATAGATATTAAGTGAGGTTTTACTGTAAAGTCATTTCTTCAATTTTTTAGCGGCCAGCATTTCTTGAGTGGTACCCAAGTCTAACGCCAACAATGCCTATAGGTAGTTAATCTACCAGAAAAAAAGTGATGGTTGTTACGACACGAACATCTTTCTCTATCTTTCCCGTATCACCATATTCTTCACCAGCATCACGAATGTAAAAGCTGCCTTGCCGGGCATTTCTTATACCACCAACACTTACTCCTGCACTTGCTGCAAATTCATTAGCTGCTATACGGGAATTTGTAGTCGCTTCTCGCAACATATCAGGTTTAATATCATTCAATTTTGTAAAGCGATATGCTGGCTCTCCACTACTAATATTAATTCCTTGAGCGATTAATTTGCTTACATTAGCCCTTGCTTTAGATACTAGGTCAACTTTGTTTGTTTCCACGCTGATTGAGCCAATCAGCTGATGTTCCTGATCTACTAGTTTTTGATTATCATCTCTATATTCCCTGTAATTATAATCAATTATTCCTATTTCAATTTCTTCTTGTTTAAATCCATTCTCTTTTAACAACCCAATGATAATCTGTTGATTTTCTTCTGATTTTTCGTATAGCGAAGAGATTTCATCGCGACTTTTCCCAGTAACACTAAATGTGAGTTTCCAGTTCGCTCGATCTGCCTTTACTCTTCGTTCTGCGAGACCTTTTGCTTCAGCAGTGTTAAGTGCAACCTTAGCGTTATACATTGTTTGCCCAATAAAATAACCACTGATTGCGATTCCGGCAGCTAAAAATATACCAAGGGCAAGTAGACCTAAAGAGTTTTCATTTTTCATATTACAAACCTGTTCAAAGCATTATAAATTTAGCAAATAGATATTCAGTTACATAACGAGTTGGTAAAAAAACCCAACAAAACCCAATCTTTCTACGTCTCTATTTTCTTCAGAATGTTTTCACTAAACCAATCAATAGTGAATGACATTAGCATTTCTTATACTTGAGTCAATCATACCACCTGTTCCAGCCTCATTTGTTAATTGGAAAACACTAGAACTAAAATGCCGATATAGTGGCTAATACCGCTTATTAGAGAATAAAAACACCTATACCAGAGCACCAGCCTATTGGTGACAGTTACACTGAATCTTTGAGTTTGATTAGTCCATTCGCGATGGATATCTTAGGCTGGTAGCCAAAATCCCGCGCTGCAGCGCTAGTATCAAACCAATGGGCGGTACTTAACTGTTCGACTGAAAACCGGGTAAGCGGGGGCTCGCCAGATAAAGATAAAAGCCGCCAGGTCTGTTCACAAACTGCCCCCGCTACCCTTGCAAGACTCGCTGGTACCGCACGAATTTCAGCTTTAATGCCAACGGCAGCCAGTAAACTTTGAATAATCTCGCCCTGTGGCAAGGGTTCATTGTTGGTGATGAAATAAGGCTTACCAGCACAATTCGCCTGACCTTGCAGTTCTTGCAAAGCCATCACATGCGCCTGTGCGGCATTTTCGACAAAAATGGTATCAATGATTTTTTCAGGTGCGGGTAAAGACAGCTTACCTCGCCTGACTTTTTTCATTAATCGGGGCAAAATGTGAGGATCATCTGGACCCCAGATCAAATGCGGTCTTAGTGCTACCGCTTGTAAGCCATTTCCATTTTCCGCCAGTACTATTTTTTCAGCCTCGGCCTTGCTCTTAGGGTATGCCGATAGGAAGTGCTTTGCCAGCGGTATTGATTCATCCCCATTTTCAATATCACCACCACTGTGAACCACGCTGGGTGAGCTGGTGTGTACAAGGTTTGGAATTGAAAGCTGACGACAAAGCCTGATGACATTTTGTGTGCCGAGGACATTAATTTTGTGGTATTCAGCGGGGTCTCCCCATATACCGGCCTTGCCAGCTGTATGAATCACAGCATCGCAACCTTGTGCCGCTCCTATTAATTGGGATAAGTCAGTAATATCACCCTGGACTACATCAGCACCTGCTGCGCGCAAATCATCTGCGGGTCTGCGCTGGTAGGCAACAACAGCAACACCGATTTTCAGTAGTTGGCGACAAATCGCACTACCGAGAAACCCACCACCGCCTGTGACTAAAACCTTCAAACTTTGCCCCCTATTTTCCCAGTCGCCCATACTGCCAGTTGTTCGCGATTGATTTTAGAATTATGCCGAATATCAACTGGGAATCCTTTATGAAAGAGGACTTTTTGGATGCTTTGTGTCATCGAATTTGCCTGCGCTATTTTCAGTAAATCAGCGGATACCTGAGCCTTTGCTGCGGTGTTCAGCTTGCCTTTGAGTTCGACACACAATACTGGCGCTTGCTTGCCGCGTTCGCCGAGGCCAACTAAAGCAGAACGCAATAGCTCCGGGTGTGGATTAAACACGGCTTCACAGCGATCGGCGAATAATACTTCTTGAGTGGTTTCCAGTCGCTGAGTCACCCTGCCGTAGTACCATAAACGACCTGTGTTATCGAGGCTGCCAGCATCACCCATACGATGCCATATCGTGCCGTCTGCATCAGTAATTTTTGCTAGGGTGGTTTGCTGCTCGCGCTTCCAATATTGGTCTGTGCAACTGGGACCACTGACAATTATTTCACCCGGCTCTCCTGCAGCAACTTCTGTGATTTGATCTAATGTGCTGAAGGCTTGTTCGCTTATGGCGATGATTTTTACTCGGTTAGGAGCTACCGGCATGCCCACACAAATTCCGTTACCGGAAGTCGATAGTGCCTGTATCTCAGGGGTCATTTGCTTTCCTGAAATACTGCATACCGGGAGACATTCTGTGGCCCCATAAGGGGTATGTATTTCAGCGTCATCCGGGAGTGCTTTTTCCATCCGCCGTATCACCCGAATGGGCACAGCGGCACCGGCGGAAATAACCCGGCGGACGCTTTTTAATTCAATATTACTATCCACAAGGTAACGACTCAGGGTATTTAACAATGCCGGAGAACCGAAAATATTATTTACCTGAAACGCATCGATGGTTCTAACTAATACTTTTGGGTTGGCTTTCGCCGGTCGCGTTGGATCCATTCGCGGCACCACCGTGGTCATACCCAATGCGGGGTCAAATAGTGCAAATGGCGGGAAAGTGGGCAAGCCAACTTCGCCGGGCTTAATATTAAAAGCCTGTTTTAGCATTTCCACTTGGGCGCTAAAATGTCGATGCCGATACACTACGCCCTTGGGTATTCCGGTACTGCCTGAAGTAAACAAAATAGCAGCCATATCTTCTGCATCTGGTAAGTGCAGAATTTCACCAGAACTACGATTACCCAGTGTTCGCAGTGTTTTTAGGTTAATTCCACCAAGGCCAAGGGTAGGACCTGCGGTAACAAACTGCCGGCAGGATTGTTTCGCCCAGCCCAATACTTTGCGCGCCAATTGTGCTTTGGTAATGCCAATAAATGCTTTTGGTGCAGCTTCCTCAAGACAGCACTTCAAGGGTTTAATACCAATACCAGGATCCACCAGCACCGGGATAATCCCGGCTTTGAACATGGCAAAGAACATGGCGATAAAGTCCAGCCCCGGGGTAAGCATCAGTGCTGTTCTGGTACCCGATTCAACCCCGTATTCGAGCAGACCACGGGCATATACATTGCTTAGCTCGTTCAGTTCTATATAAGTTTTGTGGGTATATTTATGCGGCTGCATAAACCCGCCCTGCGGATAATGGATGGCGATACTGTGGGGTTGTTGCTCGGCCTGCCAGCTTAAAGCACCAGCAATATTCTTAAACTGACCGGTACTCCAGTCAGTCGACACTGTTGAGACCAGAATTAGCTGTTGGCCTGCCGATGAACTTACTTATAATTTCAATCAGTTCCGGCCCGCCGTCTTCGAGAATATAATGACCGCAATCGGGAAAACGGTAAACTTCGGCCCGTGGAAAGTACTGCAACCATTTATTCAGAAATGGCGCATCAAAAACGAAATCTTTTTCACCCCAGGCAATAAGACAGGGCTTATCTGCCAGCAAAGGCAGATTTTCTGCGGTTCGCTCTAAAATATCAAAGCCCGGGTCCTTACTGCTTAATGGAATATCCTGTACAAATCGCGCTGTAGCAATACGATTAGCCGGGGTATCATAGGGCAATTTATAGGCATCGCGAATGGCTTTGCTAACGGGTTTCTTAAAGCCTACTCGGGCTGCAATCCCGGAAAAAGCATTAAAGCGGGTGGTTAGATACTGCCCAATTTTCAGATCACGAACAAAACTCAGGGCCGGTGGCATACGCTTATCTTCCGGTATCGGAAATGCCGCCGTGTTCATAATAACTAATTTATCAATGAGCTCAGGATGCTGAACCGCCCAGGCATTACCTATCATTCCGCCCCAATCGTGAACCACTAATGTGAGCGGTTGCTGTAAATCTAAATGTTTCACCAGCGTTGCGATATCTTCAATACGACTGGCTAGGCGATAGTCATATTGATCGTCACCGGGTTTGTCGGAAAGTCCGCAGCCAATGTGGTCGGGAACAATGCAGCGAAAATTATCGCTTAATGCTAACACCAAATTCCGGTAATAGAAAGACCATGTAGGATTTCCATGCAGCATAAGCACAGGCGGCGCATCACGCTTGCCTTCATCAAGATAATGTAGCTTTAAATCATCTCGAACATGCAGGTAATTACTGCTGAACGGATACAGTTGTATAGATGGCCTCATCAGTAAATAACTCTTGTTACCAGATAATTTCTGCCATCGAACAGTTCAGACCAGAACCAATACCCAGCAGGGCTACCCGATCGCCTTTTTTAAGCTTGCCTAACTCTGCTGCCTTTGCCAACGCAATTGGCACGGCGGCCGGGCCGATATTACCAAACTCAGGATAAATTGCGTGTACTTTATCTATATCCAGACCAAGCAACTTCACCAATGCTTCGGTATGTACTTTGCTAATTTGATGAATCACAACCTGATCTAGGTCTGCAGGTAACCAGTTAAATACACCTTTAGCCACTTGGAAAGTCGCTGCTGCAAGTTTTAAACCTTCGGTTAATAACACCTTGGTATTGGTCACCATGCAATCCATTTGCCCGTGACAGAGATCGCTAAATTGTGTTGCTGCACGCGATACGCTACCCAAGTAAGCATGTCCATCGGGTGAAATTTCTTTGCGGGATAAAATCATAGCAACACCGCCTGAACCCAGTGTTAGCGAGGCGAATTCTGCACGAAACTGTTGCTCGGTTACACCTTTACCTGACAGGCGTTTGATTGTTGCTTCTGTAATCGGGCGACTGGATTCGCCGTTAACCACTAAAGCGTAATCAATTTCCCCACGCTCCAGCATACGCGCAGCCGCGTCCATTCCATTCAAAAATGCTAGGCATGCATTACCCATATCAAAGTTCATGCAGTGGTCGGACAAGCCCAGCTTTCCATGAACGATACAAGCAGTTGAAGGCTCAAGATAATCACGACACACTGAAGTGTTGATTACTACGCCGATTTTTTCACGATCTATGCCAGCATCCTTAATGGCTTTTTCGGCAGCAAGTGTGGCTGCATCAGAGGGCATGGTGCCTTCTTCCCAAAACCGGCGAGCACTAATTCCGGAGACCTTTTCCAACAAATTACTTCGAATACCGAGGCGTTTGAAGGTGGGTTGCAACTGCTTTTCTATTTCTTCCGATGTAACTCGAATGGGTGCATCTATTGCGGCCAGCGACTGAATAACGACATTATTAAATTTCATGGATTTCCTATCTTCTATTTTTATAGTATGTATTATAATCTGTGCTTAGCAAGATGTTTGATATTTAACAAAAATAAACGTCTGGCAGGGCAATAACGCAGTATCTTAGCATTCGTAACACCAGAGGCACTATGAAAACAATCACCTTAACTCGCCCGGATGACTGGCATTTACACTTTCGCGACAACAATGTGTTGAGTTCTGTGGTGGCTGATACTGCGCGCCGTTTTGCGCGAGCCATCATTATGCCAAACTTAAGCCCACCCGTCACAACTACTGACCAGGCATTGGCTTATCGGCAGCGTATCATTAAGGCTATTCCAGGTCAGCTCGTGTTTAAACCATTAATGACGCTTTACCTTACTGATAACACTGCAGCTACGGAAATCACAAAGGCAGTAGCTTCTGGTCATATTTATGGCGTCAAATGGTATCCAGCCGGGGCCACTACCAATGCAGCTTCTGGGGTTACTGATATTCATAACTGTGAGACTGTTTTGGCTACAATGCAGGAACTGGATCTGCCCTTACTGGTACATGCTGAAGTTACCGACCCTGAAATCGATGTGTTTGATCGTGAAGCCGTATTTATTCAGTGTCATCTACAACCCGTGATCGAAAAATTCCCGCGTTTACGGGTGATATTTGAACATATTACCACCCAGGATGCGGTAAAGTTTATAGAACAAGCCTCACCTCAAGTTGCCGCCACCATTACCGCACACCACTTATTACTCAATCGCAACCACCTGTTCAACGGCGGCTTGCGCCCGCATCACTACTGCCTACCCTTACTTAAACGCGAACAACATCGGCAAGCATTAGTTAAAGCCGCCACCAGTGGCAACCCTAAGTTTTTTCTGGGTACCGATAGCGCCCCGCATCCACGGGATGCCAAGGAATCAGCCTGCGGCTGTGCCGGCATTTACACCGCACATGCTGCTATCGAGTTATATGCCGAAGTTTTTGAACAGGCAGATGCACTCGACAAACTCGAAGCCTTTTCCAGCTTCCACGGCCCGGACTTTTACCACTTGCCCCGCAACCAGGAAACCATTACTTTGCAAAAACAAGCTTGGCAAGTACCTGCTGAATTTAAGTTGGGAGATAAAACCTGTGTCCCATTTAGGGCTGGGGAAATTGTTGAGTGGAGATTACTGAGTTAAAACTGGGCTTTCCAGTAGCACTAGCTTTCAGTGGGCATTTATGCCCACGCAACGAAAACATACATAGCTGAGAAACCCGTTCTAGTCGGCTGGATTTTACTACGCTTGACGCACCCTACGGGACCTTTTTTTCGTTGGGTGTGTTATAAAAAACCAAAAAAAGCAGCGCCCCGAGGAGCGCTGCCCGTTATTCCATTAATATGAAATTATTTACCGATTATCTTCAGCCCAGTTATTCAACTCGCTGAGTTCCTGACTAGAGAAGTTGTTGCGTATTTCACGCTGCATTTCCCGTTCAAACTTATTTTTAGGATGATAGGAATCATAGCTAGAACGAGACTTGTTCGGGAAGCCGTTTTCGGGTGTGCAAGAGTGACACTTCCGTCCGGTTGGATCGCGCCACATACCAACTTGACGATCCCAATAAAACCCGTCCAGTTCATCAGTGCTTTCCCACTTAGGTGGGTTATTGCCACTGCGCCCGTCATGGAACTGGTTAATTTTTACCTTCTCTACATAGCTACCATCAACTATGCAATTGCCTTCACCACGTAAGCCATCCCAGCGTACGGAAAAATGAGCTTTATTCTGCTTGTTTCCTGGATAAACCGAAACGGCAGCCATTGGGAGATCATGAAACTTGTTTTTTTCCAACACGGCCATTTTACAAGCTTTCATGCCTGCAACAGATACCTTTGCCTGCACAGTTCCGCTGAAAGACAAAACGAGCGCACCAGCCAGTGCAATAAATAGTATTTTAGATTTTAGATTTTAGATTTTTCATGGTTTATAACCCTCTGTTAAATCGAAAAAGGATTGTAACACACACCGAATTAAATAATTTTTGCGTCTAAGTAATACATTTATATAATTATTTTCTAAAGGTATTATTGTTATTTTATTTTTTTATGTAAATTACTGATAGCTTTACCACTAATGCTTATTTGTGTAATAATAGAGTTCATCTTTGTATTTGCACAATAATGTTATGTATAAAAGAACCATCTTCAAAGAAATTAGAGCTTTGGCTAAAGAATTTCGGGTAATAACCGTTTTAGGACCAAGGCAGGCCGGCAAGACAACGCTTTGTCAAATGGCATTTCCCCGATATAAATATGTATCACTTGAAGACCCAGATATCCGCTTATATGCCAGTGAGGATCCCCGTGGTTTCCTCAAAGAATATCGTAAAAATGTTATTCTTGATGAGGTGCAACGCGTACCGCAACTGCTATCGTACATACAAACTATTGTTGATGCAGACAATCTGAAAGCCCAGTTTGTTCTAACTGGAAGCCACCAACTTGAATTGGGTGCGGCAATTGGCCAATCACTCGCTGGAAGAACTGCATTATTAACCTTGCTGCCACTGTCGTTGAATGAGCTTCAGCAGTTACCTAGCATCAGCAATGACAATTTAGACGAACTGTTATTAAATGGTTTCATGCCTGGTAAACACGCTGATCACATAGAAACAAGCCGATTTTATCGCGCATACTTCCAAACTTATATCGAACGCGATGTCAGATTATTAATTAATTTGAAAGATTCAGCCAAATTCGAAAAATTTGTCCGTTTATGTGCAGGAAGAATTGGCCAGCTTCTTAATCAGGCATCACTAGCTAATGCTGTGGGTGTAAGCTCAAATACAATTAGTGACTGGATTTCAGTTCTCGAAGCATCATTTATAATCTATCGGCTGCAACCTTATTCCGAGAATCTCGGAAAACGCCTGATAAAATCACCTAAGCTATATTTTATCGATACAGGTTTGGCGGCCTGGTTAATGGGGATTGAAACCAATACACAAATGCTGCGTGACCCTTTGCGCGGTAACCTATTCGAAAACTTAATTGTAATGGAAATCCTCAAATCAAAACTTAACAGGGGCAAGGATCCACGTATTTTTTTCTACCGTGACAGCCACGGTAATGAAGTTGACCTTATTATTCAGAATGGCAACGAACTTATACCAGTCGAAATAAAATCATCCCAAACTTGGCATAAATCGTTTCTGAAAGGGATTAATCATTTTGAAAAATTATTTGGTGATCGTGTACTGAGTGGAACGGTTGTATATGGTGGCGATGACAATAGGACTACAGAAAACTACAGCCTACGCTCTTATAGCTATTTTAAAGAAAATGCAGGTCTCGATGTAACTGTTATTGGTGGATTGGGCTCCAATACCAAAAGAAAAGATCGTTAATAATCCCTTGTGTCAGAATAGTTGTCGCCTCTAATATTTCATTAAGCGGTAGACACATATCCAGCATATCCAGGACATATCCCCCCTGTGTCAGGATAGTTGTCGCCTCTAATATTTCATTAAGAGGTAGACAATAATGCGTACAATACATAATCAATCATTTAAAAAGCAGGCTGTCATATCCAGGACAGACATCACATAGAAAATATCCTACACCAGTTTCAGCATTCAGCCGATGATTTTTCCACCCCAATAGTTCAATATTCACACTCAAGGAGAAAAAATCATGACACTACCTAGAAAACAACTTATCTCTATCGAGGAAACACTCTACTATCACATTGTAAGTCGGTGTGTCCGCCGCGCCTTTTTGTGTGGCAACGATCCATTAACCAATCGCTGCTATGAACATCGCAGAAAATGGATTCAGGAACGAGTCAAATATCTCGCAGGTGTTTTTAGTATTGATATCTGTGCCTATGCGGTTATGCATAACCATTACCATCTGGTTTTGAAAGTAAGTTCAACCGACAACTGGAGTAACAAACAGGTTTTGGTTTATTGGGCAGCTTTGTGCAAGTTGCCGCGTTACTGCCAGCAATACCTTGATGGTGATGATTTAGGGGCTGTTGAGCTTGAATGGGTGGAAGAAAAAATTGCTATTTACCGCCAACGACTCATGAGTATTTCCTGGTTTATGAAACTACTGAACCAACACATTGCCATTGCGGCTAATGCCGAAGATAAGTGCACTGGTCACTTTTGGGAGAATCGTTTTAAATCACAAGCTCTGCTTGATGAAAGCGCGCTTTTAACCTGTATGGCTTATGTTGATTTAAACCCCATTCGAGCGGCTATGGCGCGCACACCAGAGACTTCTGAATTCACGTCGATTCAGGAACGCATAAATGCAAAAACCTCAGATCTGCTGGCCTTTGGTCAGGGGATAAATGACCTACCGTATTCGCTCACTGATTATATGAATTTAGTTGATTACACTGGTAGAGCTATATTGAATAACAAACGTGGTTATATTCCCCCAGAGTTGCCTGCAATCACAGAACGACTGTAAGCGGTTAATAAACACCGCCCTTGCTCATCCGCCCCTGATCTGATCCATGTTGATATTGCCCGGTAGCAATGCCTCGATGGCTTCCACGGTTTCTGCTTTTGGCAGTTCAGTAAACACATAGC
>JAKITM010000059.1 GCA_021648045.1 Lysobacterales bacterium | reverse complement strand
AAAAACTCGCACGCTGAAAGTCCGCATCCATTTCGATAATCCGGAAGAAATACTCAAGCCCAATATGTACGCACGGGTGCTTATCTACGGTGGCGGCACCGAAGAAGGCACAATAATTCCCCTGCCGGCATTGATTCGCAGTGGTGAAGAAGACCGGGTTATGGTTTCAGTAGGCGATGGCCGCTTCGAGGCCCGGGTGGTGAATACCGGCATCGAAAGTGGCGACTGGATTCAAATACTCAGTGGTATTAAGCCCGGTGAAGAAGTCGTGGTTTCCGCACAATTCCTGCTGGATTCTGAGTCCAGCCTGAAAGCCAGCGTTATGCGCATGGGTTCAGAACCTGAAAGCATAACTTCTACAGACAATGAAACAGCAGAACCCGTCGATGTCGGCGGTAACGGAAAAGTTACTGGAATGATGAAAGATCATGGCATGATAACCATTTCCCACGAGCCGATTGAAGCGCTGGGCTGGCCGTCTATGGAGATGGATTTCATTACCATCGATGGTGTCAGCCTTGAGAATATTGAGGTAGGCGACAGCGTTAATTTCAGTCTGGAAAAACACAATGAAAGCTGGCTGATTACAGCAATTCAGGCAGAGGTGAATTAAGATGATTGCTGCGATAATCAAGTGGTCTATCGTGAATCGCTTTATGGTGGTTCTACTGGCGCTGATGCTGGCCGGCTGGGGTATTTATGCGGTCAAAAAAACCCCGCTAGATGCCCTGCCCGACCTTTCAGATGTTCAGGTCATTATCAAAACTTCATTCCCGGGACAGGCCCCACAGGTGGTCGAAGATCAGGTCACCTACCCCTTAACCACCGCCATGCTCTCAGTACCGATGGCAAAGTCTGTTCGTGGTTATTCCTTCTTCGGGGATTCTTATGTCTATATCATTTTCGAAGATGGCACAGACCTCTATTGGGCGCGTTCGCGAGTGCTGGAATACCTCTCCCAGGTGGCCAGCAAACTGCCACCACAGGCCAAGCCTGAACTTGGGCCGGATGCCACTGGGGTCGGCTGGGTGTTTGAATATGCTCTGGTTGATCGCACCGGTAACACCGACATTTCCCAACTCAGGTCGATTCAGGACTGGTTCTTAAAGTTTGAATTACAGACAGTACCTGGGGTGGCTGAAGTAGCTGCTATCGGCGGTATGGTCAAGCAATACCAAGTGGTAATCGATCCAAACAGCTTACGCGCCTATGACCTAACCCTAGCAAAGGTTCGCACCGCGATCCAACGAGGCAATCAGGAAACCGGTGGCTCAGTGATCGAAATGGGCGAAGCAGAATATATGGTTCGTGCCACCGGCTATATCGATGAGCTGGATGATCTACGCAACATACCACTGGGAATGAGCGCTACCGGAACACCGATTTTATTAAAAGACATTGCACAAATCCGTCTGGGCCCGCAAATGCGCCGGGGTATTGCCGAGCTTAATGGTGAAGGTGAAGTTGTCGGCGGCGTAGTTATTATGCGTTGGGGTGATAATGCTGCCACTACCATTGCCGGGGTAAAAGACAAACTGGAAGAGCTTAAATCAGGTTTGCCCGAAGGTGTTGAAATTATAACCACCTATGACCGTTCGGGACTGATTAATCGTGCCGTCGAAACCCTACAGTTAAAGTTGTTGGAAGAATTCATTGTTGTTGCATTGGTCTGCGCATTGTTCCTTTTCCACTTGCGCTCGGCCCTGGTGATTCTTTTGTCGCTGCCCGTGGGCATTCTCGTCGCCTTTATTATTATGCAAAAAATGGGCATCAATGCCAATATTATGTCATTAGGAGGTATCGCCATTGCAATTGGCGCGATGGTCGATGCCGCAATTGTGATGATCGAAAATGTGCATAAACATTTTGAGCGGCAGAAGGTAACTGATGAAAATCGTTGGCGAATTATTTATGAAGCCTCACGCGAAGTGGGCCCACCCTTGTTTTTCAGCCTGCTGATCATCACCCTGTCCTTCCTACCAGTGTTTACCCTGGAAGCCCAGGAAGGTCGAATGTTTTCCCCTTTGGCGTTCACTAAAACATTCGCTATGGCTGCAGCTGCGGGCTTATCAATTACTTTAGTGCCCGTATTAATGGGTTTGTTTATCCGCGGGCATATCACCCCGGAAGCAAAAAACCCAGTCAACCGTTTACTGGTTGCCATCTACCGTCCGTTTATTAATTTTGTCATGCGTGCGCCAAAGACTGTTTTGTTAATTACCGCTGTTATGCTGGGAGTCAGTATCTGGCCGGTAATGAACACCGGTTCGGAGTTTATGCCGGATCTGGACGAAGGTGATTTGCTTTATATGCCGACCACTTTCCCCGGCATTTCCATCGGCAAGGCTCAGGAGTTGATTCAGCAAACCAACAAAATGATTATGACAGTACCGGAGGTAAAACAAGCATTCGGTAAAGTCGGACGGGCAGAAACCGCGACCGACCCCGCACCACTGACCATGATTGAAACCACGATTCAGTTGAAGCCTCGCGATGAGTGGCGACCGGGAATGACCACAGAAAAACTTAAAGAAGAGTTGAATCGTGTAGTCAAGGTTCCCGGATTGACCAATGCCTGGGTTATGCCGATTAAAAATCGTATCGATATGTTAGCAACCGGAATTAAAACCCCGGTCGGCATTAAAGTCGCTGGGCCGGACTTGAAAGAAATCGAGCGTATTGGCAAACGCATCGAAGAAGTGATGAACACAGTCCCTGGAACGCTTTCGGTGTACTCCGAACGGGTTGCCGGTGGGCGCTATTTGACTGTTGACATCAAACGGGCCGAAGCTGCTCGTTACGGCTTGAATATTGCTGATGTTCAGGATGTGGTGCGCACAGCCATTGGTGGTATGACAGTATCACAATCTATCGAAGGCCTGGAGCGCTACCCGATCAATATCCGCTATCCACGAGAAATCCGTGACTCACTTGAGCGCATTCGCAACCTACCGGTGGTCACCCCAATGGGTGCAAACATCCCGCTTTCCGAGGTTGCCGATATTCGGGTTGAATCTGGTCCGGCGATGATTAAAACCGAAAATGCGCGTCTTAATGGCTGGATTTATGTAGATCTGGATGTTTCCGATCTCGGTGGCTATGTGGCCAATGCACAAAGAATTGTTGCCGAACAGGTGGAACTGCCAGCCGGTTATTCTATTTCCTGGTCAGGCCAATATGAATATATGGTCAGGGCAAAAGAAAAACTCGCTACCGTGGTACCAGTCACCTTAATGATTATTATCCTGTTATTGTATATCAACTTCCGCCACTTTGGTGAAGTGGCCCTGATCATGGGCACCTTACCGATGGCATTAGCGGGTGGTTACTGGCTGATTTATCTGTTGGACTACAATATGTCGGTTGCCGTGGGGGTCGGCTTCATCGCTCTTGCCGGGGTTTCGGTAGAAATCGGTGTGCTTATGCTGGTATACCTCAACCAGGCATTAGAAGAGCAGAAACAAAAAGCTGAAAGTGCCGGGCATGCTATCCGTGATGATGAGATTCGTCACGCGGTAATCAACGGAGCTTTAATGCGGGTACGCCCGATTATAATGACGGTAGCGGCGATTATCGCCGGCCTGTTACCCATTATGCTCGGCGACGGTACCGGCTCTGAAGTGATGCGCCGAATAGCTGCGCCAATGGTCGGTGGTATGGTCTCCACTACAGTATTAGCTTTGGTTGTAATACCTGCCGTTTTTCTGATTTGGAAACGCAGGAGTTTGGTCGGTAAAAATCACGAGAGCATCTGAAACAGCAGCTTGGGGCCGGATGATTTTCGGCCCTAAGCTGGAGTAATAACTACAAGAGGATTTTGATATGACACAATGTAATCATGAACATCATGCCAAGGGCTTAACTGACCCAGTTTGTGGCATGAAGGTCACTCCTGAAAGTGAACACCACGCCAGTCATAAAGATACAGATTACTATTTTTGTAGTGCGGGCTGCCTAAGTAAATTCAAGTCCAGACCGGACCACTACCTACAGGCTAAACCGGCAGAAGACACTGCCACAAAGCATATTCCAGGTAGTGTCTATAGCTGCCCTATGCACCCTGAAATACAGGAAAATAAACCCGGACCCTGTCCTAAATGCGGTATGGCTCTGGAAGTCATGGGTGTGCCTTTATCCTTAACCAAGACCGAATACATCTGCCCAATGCATCCGGAAATCATTCGCGATGTACCGGGTGATTGCCCTATTTGCGGTATGGCGCTGGAACCCAATAGTGTAGATCTCGAAGAAGACACCACTGAATTGGACGACATGACTCGCCGCTTCAAGGTCAGTGCCGTGCTCTCAATTCCCGTATTTATTTCAGCCATGGGGGCTGAGTTCTGGCCGACGGCGGTTGATAACTTCATCGATCCTAACATTCGCCAAATTCTAGAATTTATCCTTGCAACACCGGTAGTGCTATGGGGCGGCTGGCCATTTTTTGTACGCGGCTGGAACTCGATTAAAACTCTGAACTTTAATATGTTTACCCTGATTGCTATTGGCGTAGGGATTGCCTGGGTATACAGTGTTATCGGTACCTTTATGCCGGGAATATTCCCCGAGGCTGTAAAAACTGCGAGCGGGATAGTGCCAATTTATTTTGAAGCGGCGGCCGTTATCACAGCCCTAGTATTACTCGGGCAAGTTTTAGAGTTGCGCGCCCGCAGCAGCACCAATTCTGCAATTAAAGCTTTGTTGGGGCTAGCCCCGAATACTGCTCGGATCGTGCGAGCAGATGGCAAAGAAGAAGATATCCCCCTGGAACAAGTCCAGCCAGGAGATGTTTTGCGTATCCGCCCGGGAGAAAAAATACCGGTCGATGGTATCGTTACTGAAGGCGAAAGCAATGTGGACGAGTCGATGGTCACCGGCGAACCCATTCCGGTTGAAAAAATGGCCGGAGAAAAGCTGATTGGTGCTACGGTAAATACAACCGGTAGCCTGCTGATGCGGGCAGAGCGTGTCGGTAGTGACACCCTATTGGCACAGATCGTAAATATGGTCGCCGCTGCCCAGCGTTCTCGTGCCCCCATCCAAAAACTGGTTGATGTGGTGTCCGGCTATTTTGTTCCTGCCGTTTTGGTCATTGCGGTAATCACTTTCTTTGTCTGGTGGAATTTCGGCCCCGAACCTGCGCTGGCATACGCTGTTATTAATGCGGTAGCTGTACTGATAATTGCCTGCCCCTGCGCATTAGGGCTGGCCACCCCCATGTCGATAATGGTGGGTACCGGCAAAGGTGCGCAGATGGGTGTATTGATCAAAAACGCTGAAGCTTTGGAAGTACTGCGTAAGGTTGACACTTTAGTAGTCGATAAAACCGGCACCCTTACCGAAGGCAAACCAAAACTGGTTTCAATCGTGCCGGTTAATGATTTTTCCGAGGATGAAATCCTGTTACTCGGAGCTAGTCTGGAGAAGGCAAGCGAACACCCATTAGCCGAATCAATTGTTGCCGGTGCCGAAACCAGAGGCGTTAGTCTGCTATCAACATCTGAATTTGAATCGGTTACGGGTAAGGGCGTCATCGGAACGGTGAATGGCAAACGGGTGGTTATTGGTAACCGCAAGATGCTGGACAGTCTCAATATTGATACTGGCACACTCCCTGAACTGGCTGAACAAGGTCGCAGCGAAGGACAAACCGTAATGTTTGTCGGTATTGACGGCAAAGCTGCCGGCTTAATCGGTGTCGCAGATCCGATCAAAGAGTCCAGCCATGAGGCGATTAAACAACTCCATGAGGAGGGTCTTACTGTGGTCATGTTAACCGGAGATAGCCGCACCACAGCATTGGCGGTAGCTAACAAACTCGGCATCGATCAGGTTGAAGCCGATGTACTGCCCGAACAGAAAGCAGAAATTGTGAAGAAACTTCAGGCTGAAGGAAAAATCGTGGCGATGGCCGGTGATGGCATTAATGATGCACCTGCCCTAGCACAGGCACAAGTCGGTATTGCCATGGGCACGGGTACCGATGTTGCCATGGAAAGTGCTGGTGTTACCCTGATTAAAGGTGACCTTAGGGGCATTATCCGAGCCCGCCGCCTAAGCACCAAGGTGATGGCTAATATTCGCCAGAACCTATTTTTCGCATTTATTTATAACGGCCTCGGGGTACCCGTTGCTGCAGGTGTTCTTTACCCGGTTTTCGGTTTGCTATTGTCACCGATGATTGCAGCTGCAGCGATGAGCTTCAGTTCGGTTTCGGTAATTGCAAATGCCTTACGCTTGCGAAAAACGGAAATCTGAAGCTTAAGAACTGAGAACAAAAATCTGAGTAGGGAGAGTTGAGTGCCCGAGCCGTAAATTAACGGCTCGGTTCACAAATTAAATATCCGCATATCATTAAGGAGATATACAATGAACTTTCGAAAAGTAACAGGGATTATCCGTCCAGACCGGCTCGAGGCGGTTGAAAATCACTTGAAAGAACTGAATGTTTCAGGTGTGAGTGTCAGTAAAGTTAAAGGCTATGGTGAGTATGCCAATTTTTTTCAGGAAGACTGGTTCAGTACTCATACCCGGATTGTGATTTACACCAGTTTGGAGCAGGCAACCACCGTAGCAGAAGCCATCATGGAGTCGGCTCATACCGGCACTGAAGGAGATGGTCTGGTGGTGATTTCTCCGATTGAAACCATCTACCACATCCGCAACAAACAACAATGTATTCGTGAAGTATGTGCCTGACGCACTTAACCCTGAAACCAACGGAATGACCGATAATAAAAGGGGTCGATAAATCGACCCCTTAAAGGAAAGTTATTAACTTTCAATGTTGCTCAATAACTCTTTTTCATATACTCAATAACTGCCCTTATATCTGCATCATTAAGCTTGTTGTTGCCCCCTTTCGGTGGCATTGCCATCGCCGAACCCGGACTCTTAAAGCCGTTTTTTACACGACTAAACAAAAGCTCATCAGACTGTGATAACACACCCTGTGGATCGGTAAAGTTTGGAGCGCCAGGGACGCTACCTTTACCATTACTACCATGACAGGCGATACAGGTTTGAGCATAAACCTCACTACCGCTTAAGTTACTGGCTTCAGACCCAGGCTGTGTATTGCCCTTGAAGACCAGTGGTTCTACTGATATAGGTACATTAGAGTTCTGCATAAATGTCAGCACATCCCGTGTTTGCTGACCGGTTAAACCCGCGCGTACGCGCATGTGGAAAGCAGTTGAAATCCACTGGTCATCACGCAAGTCGGCGGGATCACGGGCATTATGACAACGCGAACATGTAGTCGCCCAAAGTTTGGCTCCTGCAATAGGATCACCGGGCTCCGGGAAATGCGTAGCTGACACCGTCGCTGACATGCTCAGGCCCAACAATATAGCATTGACTGTGAACAGGAATCGAATTGTATTTCTAGTATTCTTTTTCATTTCATATTCTCCATCAGAAGCCATAGGCCAATTGAACTAACCAACGATTAATATCAGCCGTACTGCCAGCCTGACCTTCGTTGAATTCATAAGTTAACTTGGCTATAACGCTATTGCTGATCAAATAATTCACACCCATAGCCCACTGCCGTTGATCCTGACTTGAGTGCGGTGAGTTAAAATCGGTATAGCGAACAGATGGTTCAAATTTAGTCTGTGGCAGCAAATAGGACGCTTGGGTATACCAAGATTCCCAGCTAGCACCTGATGATGCGGTAAGCCCGGAAGTTGCCGCACCTACTTTAGATTTAACATACTCACCACGCACTTGTATGCCACCCAAAGTCCAGACAAAATCCATACCCAGGACATCATAGTTTCGAGCCTGCTCATCGTGCAGATCAAAACCAGGGTCGCCATCACCTGGATCACCGGCACCAGGCGATCTTATGCCAACAAGGCCTTGCAGATCTGTAATAAACTTCTCTGCATATACTTCCTCCTCGCCATGACCCACCTCAACTGCAGTCACGGTGGCTTTACCCATAGCAACCGAGAAGCCTAGTTCCAGGCTTGGGATTGGAATAAACCCAAGCCTGCCACCAATAACTTTTTCGCCATCAGCATCGTTACTTAAACCTTCAGCAACAATCCCCTCCAACTCAAACTCATCGCCATCAGCTGTAGAGTTGAGTTCGGGGCCATTACTAATATAGGCAGCATAATTTGTGAACACACTACCCAGGTGGAAGCCACCACGGGCTTGTAGACCTACATCTGATGTCGGTGCAGCACCGTCATGGCCAAATCCCGGAGGTGCCGAGGCAAGTTTGTTAATCCATGAAGGGTGTATATTTTGTCGAAACTGTCCGACCGGGCTCAGAAATTTCCCAGCAATTAATGCAACATAGTCATTGAGGAAATAATCAATGGTTAAATATTCCAGCACAACATCAGTTTCGCCATTTTCGCCTACTATAATTTCAAGCTCAGACTCAAGCATAACTATGTCACGATATTGATAGTGAAAAATCGGCGCGAAACGACCGACACTAAAACTGCCATCGCTGCCACTCGATGAGGTATACCCCACATCAGCGTAACCGGCCAAATGGACCAAAGTATCAGAGTGTTTCCACTCTTCCGCCTCGGCAACATCTTGTTTTAATTGGGTGACCGACTCTTCTACCTGGACTTCCTTAACTTTCATTTCATCCTGATAGGCTTGTAGTGAGTTCTGCAGCTCTTGTAGTTGTTGTTGTAACAACTCCACCTGCTTCTGCAGCAAGTCATATTTATCATCGGCTGCTGCTGAGAAAGGTAGGCTCGTCATAATTGCTAAAACGAGCAACCTCCGCCGAAAATTGTGGTTCATAATTTTCATCTCAATACCTCCATTGGTATCAATAATTTAGTAAATTTTGCCCATATAAAAAAAGGCTATTAAATAAAGGGTGATTTTAAAAAACGCACGCGCGTTATTTACTAAAACTTATCGATTTAGGTGAGTGGAGGGCGCAGATCAGGGGGCAGTGTGGGATCGAGATGTTGAGAAACACCCAGAATATAATATATTATAGTTGGTGGACTAAAAGCAGGGTTTACCGGTAATATCAAAGCGCTATTGGTGTGCAGGTTATAACAATCTTGACAGCTTTGATCAGTGGCACAATCTTTACTGTCAGTGCAGCATTCCATTGTGCAAATATCCGCAGCCAAAGCTTGGGTTGATTGAGATGCTTTTTTGCTCCTCAGGTCTTCATGACAGCGCACATTAGTAGTGTGCGCAGATTCTAGTGTCATTTCTACAGACATAGCCTGCACTGCTACCGGATTGCACACCAGCAACAGAACGAGAACAGCCTGTATAAACTTGAGTTTCACAATTATCGGTTGCCCCAATGAGTCTCAACACTTAGATAATATCATATATTATACATTTATAACATTCAGTCAAATTGATTCAAATCAATACTTTGATAATAACCATAGGCGCTGACAAGATTGACAATTTATCCTTTAGTCAATAGGCTAGCGTTCCTAACTGGAGAAAACAAATGAAAATATCGCTTCGTAATTTTGTAATTTATTCTTTTTTAATTTGCGCTCTAATACCCACAATAAGCGTGGCGGAATCAGACGATGATGCTCAACTGCGGGCAATTCTCGAAGCAGTCAGGACTGGCTGAGTCGAAGCTGACGGCACACCTTTCCGCAAGCATTTTCTCGATTTTGAAGGGGCTCGTTATTTTGAAGGAGGTGGTCAAAACACCGGCCTTACTGACTTGATTGACCATCATGTAGTGCCTGAGGGCGACGCATTTGATGGTTTCGAGTTGATTTTCACCAATATTGAAACTCATGCAGAAGGTGATTTTGCTTGGGCACTAGTCGATAGCGAACTTAAAGCAACTGTAAAACGCGATGGCCGCGTAATTCATAACAAGGGCCGGGGAACTTACATATTCCGTAAGGTTGGTAATGAATGGAAAGTCATCCATAGCAATAGTGCGTCAAAACCGGTTAAAAAAGAACAGCATAAACACTGATAGTTGTTTGAATTAAAGTCGGCACCGCCTGGTGCCGACTCTTTGTTGAAGGTCGCGACTATTTTTCTAGTACCTAGTATTGCGAATTATTTAGCCAGATTCTCTGCGTATATAAACCCGCCTCCAGATAACCTGGCTCCGTCTTTAATAGCTTAATCTGCCGTGTGAGGGTTAAATAATCTTTATGACTTTTTGTTTTTTTACTAAAATTGCAATAGCCGCCGGATAGACTAACCAAAAACCTGAAGCAGGCATTAATACAACCCCAATTGTAGTTAATATTAAAAGCATTACACCAATCAATTTAGGTATTTCCAGAGCATCGTCCTTTTCAATTACAGCTATAAGAAGACTTGCTATAAACAAGAGAAACCCAAACAATAAAAACCATGAAGCCAGAGCCGTTTCTAAAGAGTTAACGCTGCTCAGCAAACCATTCGTAATCATTTCTCGATAAGTATCTCCAAACAGTATAATTCCCACAACAGTATGACCTGCAGCTACGAAAATTAACCATTTGCTAATCCATGTTTTCATATTTCCTCCATTGCTTGTATGACTAGCTGTAACGCACATTGATTGATGCAGTTGTTATGTAATTTTAGTTCCCAGTATAATTGATCGCAATATATTCTCCAGCTTCTGTCAAAAATACATAAAGCTTTTGTTTGTCTGCATCGGTAATTTCTTCATTGATATAAATCAAGACCCATTCAGTACGCTCATTAAACTCTTTTTTTTCAGCAGAGCTTACTTTTATGGATGCCCAGCTTTTATCAATTTTACCTTTTTCAACAAATGAGGCTATTACTGCGTCCGCATTTTCTTCTGCCACTTTTTGATCAACCGATGTTTGTGCATGACTGTGCCCATGATCATGCCCAACGCCTGCCATAACAGGCGAAGCGAAAAGTAATAACGATAATACAAATGTTGTAGCTAAAGCTTTCATAAATTTTCTCCAAATAGGTTAGTTAATAGCGCCGGGTTTGCTTGTGCATAATACCCGCATAATACCCGCCTATTTACTCAATAGTATCGTGAATGAGTTTTTTAGTGGTTTGTACGGGTTTTGCTTTCTGGCTAGTGGGTTCTAAATCCAAGCGCTGGTATTCACCTGCTACCTTTAAAGTAATAACAACAGGATACGCATTGTTGTTTTTCCAGTACCAACCATGGGTACCTGTAAATGTTGTTATTAAAGATCCATTGTCACTTTGTTTTGTGTCTTTTTTAAAGCTCTTGAAGAAACCAGTGGTATCACTTTGTGGTTCACCATGAAAATCAAAAAACAGCTCTCCTTTATCCGTTTCCCATGCGTATTCAAGCTTTGCGCCTTTGGCTAGTTGTAGTTTGTATTCTTTTTCTGCTCTTGCTGGAATAGTAATAGTTATCGACTCCTTCCAGTCAGACTGTTGAACTTGCTTAAGTTCTGCCATCTGCGCATTAGGTTCACTACTTGTAGCAAACTCCTCTGGGTGAGCCGTATGCGCGTAACCGTGCATCTGCATCATGAAAAGGTATGCGCCTAAGAGGATTAAAAAGTAGTTTGAGATTTTACTGAAGGTCGGAAACAAATGGCTTTTACGAAATGCGGTAATCAACAGTAACATAACAGCTAGAGCAGAAATTTGTCCGAGTTCTATACCCACATTAAATGAAATAATATTCATTAACAGCTGCTCGGGATTCAGTGGCAATTGCTGCAAGCGTGTAGACAGACCCAGCCCATGAATTAGCCCTAAACTAAATATCATGGCTAACATATTGGGTGCTTTGAAATTTAGAACTTTCTTAAAGCCATCAAGATTATGGAAAGCGATATAACAAACGCTTAAAGCAATAATTGCATCAATTAAAAAATAATTAATCTGAATGGCATTAAAAGTCGCAAAAATAAGGGTGATGCTGTGTCCCACAGTAAAGACAGTGATGTATTTAACAATGTCTTTAAACTTGGTCAGGAAAAAAATAATGCCAAATACAAAGGCTAGATGATCATAGCCCGAGAGCATATGAGTCGCTCCGATCCATATGTAACGCAGGTTTCCACCCTCTATAATAAGTTGTTTTTCAGCCTCAGACATGCCGTGTGCAAAAGCTAGACTGGCAAACAGTGAAAAAAAGATAGCCAGAAGCCATCGCGATTGTTTTATAACAGATAACATAAATACCTCGATAAATTTTATTTTAAGGCACAGACAAGCTGCACTTTTTTTACACATAATGTCAGGATAACTTGCTGTAAATACAGAGTGTAGCGAACTGTGTATTTACAGTCAAAAAGTTAAGAGACAAGACAATGCAGGACAAGCGCATTTTAGAACAATTCCCGTTTTTGCCACGAGAGAAAACCTCACATTGCCGACAATAGTGCGGGTAAAATTACTTGGTTTTTATGAAAAACATCTGTATTACCCGGCATAGGAGCCGGGGTCTGGAGGAGCTTCATGTGAAAACAGGCACTCAGCAGAGGCATTCCCAGGGCATAAGCAAAACCACCGGAGCAGATTTAGTTCAGTATCCGTAATCTTCGGAAAAAACCTTTTAATCGGCAAGAATGGCAAACGCTCAAACATTGTACTAAACTGAGAACCAGCTCAACGCACAAAGAGGGGTTTCGGTGGCAATAGATACACTGCCGCATAACAAATCGTTTCACTGGACGCGTTTAAACCTGGGGCGCGATTTCGCGGAAAGTTCAATCATGCGCGCCAGTAAACTCAAACGTTAGCTTGAAAAAATAATGAATATTGAGCCACTTCTAAATGATTTTGCAACCCGAAGCTTCAGAGATGTGGCAGATCAAGACTATATTGCTGCGCGTTTATCATATCGTCACGGTTTGATCCCCCAATTTCATTGGCAAGCATTGCAAGCACTTGAGAAATATATAAAGGCAATACTTTTATATAACCGGATAAAAGCTAAAAATATAAATCATGACTTAGCTAAAGCCCTAAGGCGTACCAAAAGGCTACCATTCGAATTAAATTTAAGCCCAACTACTGTAGAGCTTATTAAGCACATTGATAATTTTGGAAGGTATAGATATTTAGAAACATCGTATTTTGTTCATGGTCCAAAGCTTGTTCAATTAGACAGGGCTGTTTGGGAAATACGTCGCTATTGTAGAGTTCTAAATTATGAGCTTAAATTACCTGATGGCAGTATTAAGAATATGCTGGATTTAGAAATAGGAAAAATTGAAAGAAGTGTCGATCAATCTCCACACAAATTCCGGGTAATGGGTGGAACGCTAGAAAAGATACTTGATAAAAAGGAAAATACCGCTCGGCCAGCACTTATATGGCAAAATGGTTTCTTTACAGGAAAGGCTCGTAAATTAGTAAAATCACCAGCTCATTTTCATTCTGTAAATGCACCGCTTTCACTTCATCCCGAAATATTGGAAGAAGTTTTAAAGTATATATTCATCCCAAGGGATGTAGTTAATGCATACAAAGAAGCTAACGAATAAGGATAGATTGTGAGAGCGAAGCGATCCACAATCTTATCCTATTGTTGGACAAGCCCGTGGTACTTTATATAAGAAAATATCTTTTTTGAAATCAGGTGGTGTGAGGCTCATTTTTG
>JAKITM010000058.1 GCA_021648045.1 Lysobacterales bacterium | reverse complement strand
CTCCTTTATTTTAACTATAACAGATAATTAGCATGAAGCCATAGAGTTCCATTTCAGTTGATTGATAGGCTGGTGAGTAATGCTTATTATGTTGGCAGAAGTATTGAGCAGGCAACGCGGAGCGCCTAGCCCCCCGCAGAGGTGGGGTGCGAACATCCAGCCTATGACCCAGGAAATCGTACCAGCGTAGGTTTAGGTATACGCAAAAATCACAACTCAATCATCGGTAATGGCACATGCAGGCTAGCACATATTGCCCGTAGCAATTCAGCTTCAATCAAATTCACTTCATGGTCAGATGTAATAGTTTCCAACAGTGAGCGTAACAATACTTCTTTGTGTTTTGGTGCCAGCCGATCAAGCCGTGCCAAGCTAGTATCCAGGACTTTACGCCAGTCGCCGGGCTGATAATTTTTAGCGCTCAGGCCGGCCATTTGCATACCCACATTCCAAGCTTTCTCTGCAATGGTAGCATCTGTCTGACCAAGGTTAGCCACCACCATTAATAACGCTTCCACATCGGCGGATAAAGACTTTATCGATTTACGCCCTGAGGGAGATGAGTCTGCCGGGTTTAGCGCATCGTTAATCATAACTTCCAGCATTTTCGCCAGCGCATATTCATGCACATCCACTTTGCCATCGGCTGTTATCAGCGCACGAATGGTGTCGAGCAGGCGCATCAGATCTTCTGCGGGGCGGCGTTTCAATGCCGGAAAAGTCATTTCGGCTAGGGGTAAGCGTTGTTCCGGTGAAATATTCGGTAGTGCCTGTTGTAATGTTCGCAGCTGTTTTTCGCTATCGGTACCCATTCGTCTGGATACCAGTAGTAGTTGTTTTTCACGAATCGCTGGATCCGAGTCAAGCAGTAATAAACATAAAGTTTCCGGTGCCCATTCAGCCGAACGCGCCGCCGACTGGACTTCCATCGGCAAGGAGGATGCCACCAGCGCCGCGTACAGTAACTGGTTACTATCCGGGTTGCCGATATTTTCAATTATATTACCAGCATCAAACATGCCCGCCCCGCCCTTGGTGTCTTTCTTCTCTGCCCGTTTTCTCAAGCGCTCCTCATCTTCGGCAGCCTGTCTTTGTTTGCGCCTAATACTACTTGCCATAGTTTTCAGTTCTTCGGGATTAAACTGTGGCTGAATGCGTTTTATCCGATCAAGCAACGGCGGGTGAGTTGCCAGCAGGCTGGCGCGGCGGCCTTCACCAAATAGCATATGGCTAACTTCTTCGCTTTCGACCTGCAGCAGCGAACCATCGGCTTCTATGGCGATGCGTTTGAGTGCGCCAGCGATTCCATCCGGATTACGGGTAAACTGCACCGCCGATGCATCGGCTAGGTACTCGCGTTGACGCGAGACCGCCGCTTTTATCCAGCGAGCAAAAAACATTCCAATATAGCCAACGACCAACACCCCCAGCGCAATAATCATTATCGCGCCACCGCCGGAACTATTGCTATTAGAACTGCGGGTAACCCGTGTGTAGCGGGCACTGAACAAAACTCGCCGGGCTATCAAGGAAAGCATCATAATCCCGAACAACAATCCAATCAGACGGATATTCAAGCGCATATCGCCGTTCAGAATATGACTAAATTCGTGCGAAATAACCCCTTGTAATTCATCTCTGCTGAGCTTCTCAAGGGTTCCTCTAGTTACGGCAATGGCTGCATCTGCCGGGGTATAGCCAGCTGCAAAGGCATTGATTCCTGGTTCTTTTTCCATCACATAAATTTCTGGTACCGGCATACCCGAAGCCAATGCTACCTCTTCAACCACATTGCGCAATCTGCGGCGCAAGGGATCGCGCGGATCGGCACCAACACGCACACCACCAAGTTCAACCGCAACCTTGCCGCCACCGGCGCGTAAAGATGTCATTCTGAACAGGGTGGAAAAGCCGATAACCGCCAGCGTTAAAACAGCAGTCCCACCGATAAGTCCGACATTGCTTTTTAAAAATACCGGGTCGACTAAATTTTTGAAACCGACCGTGTTTGACTGACCCAGAAAAAGCAAAACAAGGATTTCCATGGCAGCCACCACAGCAATCAGCGCAAGCACAAACAACAACACCAACCAACGGGTTTGTTTGTGGGCTTTTTCCTGATGTTCGAAGAAATTCATGTAGATATCCAGTACAGCAGGCCGACGCGAATGCGTCAGCCTGCTGTTGGTCTGAAGTTAGTCAAATGAAACTTCTGGAACTTCGCGTTTCTTCTCGTCTTCAATTTCCAGCAACTCAGCCGGACCAAAACCAAAAGTAACCGCAAACAAGTTAGCCGGGAAGGATTCACGCGCTGTGTTGTAAAGCATGACCGCATCGTTGAATGCCTGGCGAGAGAAAGACACTTTATTTTCAGTGCTTGTGAGCTCTTCCGACAACTGCATCATATTCTGATTAGCTTTAAGATCCGGATAAGCTTCTGAAAGCGCGAATAAACGCCCCAGCGCCCCGGACAAACCTTGTTCTGCCTGCGAAAGGTTTTTCATTGCTTCCGGGTCGGTCGGATCGGCTTTGGCGGCTTCTAAGCCACTCACCGCAGCATTTCGGGCATTGATAACGGCTTCCAGCGTGCCTTTTTCATGGCTCATATAAGCTTTAGCGGTTTCGACCAGATTCGGAATCAGGTCGTGTCGACGGGTTAGCTGCACATCGATTTGTGCAAAGGCATTTTTATACTGATTACGCTTGGCCACAAGGCCGTTGTAAACAGAAATGGCGAAAAAAACTATAGCGGCAACAATGCCGAGAAAAATCCACATACTCATAGCCCTCTGTTTGGTAGAATGTCTATCTAATATACCAGAAACCAGAACTCACGCGAGTGCAAGAAGTCATATCTCTCGGCTTAGGTTCGGCGACTCAATGTCCACGGGTTAATGTCCTATGGTAGGAATCATAAGATTTACTGACACGGTAACTACATGCAAGACTATCAAAAAACTTTAATTAAACTGGCTATCGACAGAAACATCCTTCGCTTTGGCCAATACACTCTCAAGTCCGGACGCGTCAGCCCCTATTTCTTTAATGCCGGAAACTTTAACGACGGCCACTCAATGCGCGTGCTTTGTGAAAGCTACGCCAGTCGTATCGCCGACAGCGAGCTACCATTCGATATGCTTTTTGGTCCTGCCTATAAAGGCATCCCGCTGGCAACTGGCATTGCCATGGCTTGGGATGAAAAATACCAACAAAGCCTGCCGTATGCCTATAACCGTAAAGAGGCGAAAAACCACGGCGAAGGCGGGCAATTGGTAGGTGCGCCGATTTCAGGCCGGGTACTAATTGTTGATGATGTTATCTCGGCCGGCACCTCCGTGCGTGAATCAGTCAATTGGATTCAAGCCGCTGGCGCGGAAGTTGCAGGTGTTGCTATCGCCCTTGATCGCGAGGAACGCGGGCAAGGTAAATTATCAGCCGTTCAAGAGCTTGCAGCGGAGTTCGGGTTCCCTGTTATTGCAGTCATTAACCTCACAGATTTGCTCTATTGGCTGGAAACAGCCGGACTTGAAGTAGACATTACCGCCATTAGGGATTATCGTTATCGTTATGGCATCTAAACAATTTCATCTATTCGTGCTTCTGCTCACGCTATTGTTGCTATCGGCAGCTCCGATAGCGCTTGCTGGTAAGGTGGTTTATAAGTGGTCAGATGATGGCGGCACTATTCACTACACAGCGACACCACCGCTTTTACGCGGTCATAAGCAAATCAATAAAGATGGTTTAATGGTTGGAGAAACTACCGCTCACCTTACTCGTGAAGAGCGTAGTACCCAGCGGGCAAAGGAAAAAGTCACGCGACAAAAGCAAGCAGCATCTGATGAAGAAAGTAAGCGTGGCCGCCTGTTACTGGCTACTTATCGATCTGAAGCAGACATCGCTTCGCGTTTAGAAATGATATTAGAGAACTACGGTGGCGAGCTGGAGCTCGCGGCAAAAGCGCTGGATTCCGAAAACGAACGCCTACGAATCCATGTCAATCGTGCAGCCAATCTGCAAAGGCGGGGCAAATCAATTACGCTTGAGGTCACTAATGAGATACAACATCAGCGGCTTGCGGTAAGCCAGCAAAATTTTCGAATTGCCCAATTAAATCAAGATATGGCGGCTGAACGCACCAAGTTTGCCCGCGATTTAGCCCGTTACCGCGACCTCAACCGGGGTCCTGCTGGCGCGCGCTAAGTCTACCAAGACAATATCGGGCATAACAATCAGCTAAGACTTGACTATTTATCCATCTGAGTTAATCATCTCAACCATTAAAATCACTGAAATACGAATCCATGTTTACTCGCTGTCCTGACTGCCATGCCATTTATCCTCTACGCGCCAGTTGGCTGGCCCAAGACCGCGGCAAAGTTGAGTGCGGACGCTGCGGGAAAATATATAACGCACTCAAGCATTTATTCGATGATTGGCCGGAGCCAGACGAAATGCCGGTTTCAGCGGCTGAAAAAAACCAACCGTTTCATCTTTCCCACCGCTTTACCAATGAACCTGAGGCCGCCACCCAAAACAACGGTTACCAGGGTGCTGTTGCAGTAGCTGATGAAGAAAACCCTGCAGATGCCGAGCCACAACCCGACCCCAATCAACTTAATCTGCTACCGGCAAAGAGCTACCAGTGGGTTTGGAATGCTTTGCTCATTGCAATGATCCCACTAACGCTGGCAAACTTTAGCTGGCACTACCGCCAGCCCTTGCTCGAAATTCCAACCATTCGAACCACCGCAGAAGGCCTGGGACTGGTAGAAATGCAACTAAGCAAAGCCCGGCAGAACCCGGAACTGTTTCAATTGCTCAGTCGTGATCTACATGCGCATCCCAGTCGAGCCGACGCCCTGATTCTGAGCCTAACTATGGTGAATCGTGCAGACTACCGACAGGACTTTCCGCAGATCGAGCTTAGTTTGCTGGATACTAACAACCGAGTACTGGCGCGGAAAACACTACAGCCCGATGAATACCTTGCCGATGGCAGTGATTCCAGCAATGGTTTGGCGCCTGATGCCTTATTACCGGTAGTGATAGAGTTTCTGGATCCCGGCATAGCCTCCAGAGGCTTCGAAATTCGGTTCCTCTGAGGAAAAGGTTTAATCAGCATGAGCAAGACACCCGTCCGCAACCAACTACCATTACGAGAATATGTCCGCCGCGTCGCCCAGGACTACCTCGCTGATATGGACAACACCGACCCTGAGAATCTCTACCAGCTCTTTGTAAGCACTGTAGAGTCACCGCTGATAGAAGAAGTCCTGAAAAAAACTGCCGGGAATCAAAGCCACGCCGCCCGCATTCTCGGTATTACCCGCAACACACTGCGCAGTAAAATGCGCCAGCATGGCATCCAACCCTAAGTGAAACTATACCCTAACGAACAGGAAACCCCAGCCCTAAACCAGTCCTAAAAGAGTATAATTTTATTTAGTCTGAAACTCGCAATCACAAACATCTGACTTCAGCATACAGGGCTCGGTAATGACAGCAACAAAACCTCTCGCACTTATCAGCGTATCTGACAAAACCGGGATTGAGGCCCTTGCCCGAGGGCTGGTTGCTGCAGGTTATGAAATCCTATCTACAGGCGGTAGCGCAAACTGCCTGAAAGCCGCGAATATCGCGGTTACCGATGTCTCGACCTACACCGGCTTTGCAGAAATCATGGGGGGACGGGTAAAAACCCTGCAACCCTTGATACATGGCGGTATTCTCGCCCGTCGGGGCCGTGATGAAGCGGTTATGGACAGCCATGGTATACGGCCCATAGATGTGGTTGCCGTCAATCTCTACCCTTTTGAAAAAACCATTTCCCAGCCCGACTGTAGCCCAGAAGATGCGGTTGAAAATATTGACATCGGGGGGCCGGCGATGGTTCGTGCTGCCGCCAAAAACCATGCTGCCGTAACGGTTATTGTTGACCCGGAAGACTACCCCGCCAGCCTGACCAAAATTGAGGCAGGCGAGATGGACCTTGGCAATCGTCGTCATTTGGCTACCAAAGCTTTCGCCCATACCGCCCGTTACGATGGCTTGATTGCAGCCTATCTAAGTTCCCGAAATGAAACTGGTGATGAAACCGGCCTGCCGGGTTTCTATACACCCCAGTTTGAACAGAAGCAAAGTATGCGTTACGGCGAGAACCCACACCAGCGGGCTGCTTTCTATTCCGAGGCTAAGCCGGCTGTGGGCAGCATTGCCACGGCTGAGCAACTTCAAGGCAAGGCTCTTTCATTTAATAATATTGCCGATGCCGATGCTGCCCTTGAAACCATTAAATTATTTTCTGAACAGCCGGCCTGTGTCATTGTAAAACATGCAAATCCCTGTGGTGTTGCTCAGGCTGATAGCCTCGCAGAAGCTTATCAACGGGCTTTTGCGACTGACCCAACTTCCAGCTTTGGCGGCATAATCGCTGTTAACCGCTCACTCGATACCACTACAGCAAGACAAATTCTCGACCAGCAGTTTGTTGAGGTAGTCATTGCACCTGCAATCGATGCTGGTGTTGCTGAAGTTTTTGCCAACAAAAAAAATGTACGCCTGTTGCTGAGCGGTACATGGCCGGCTTCCAGCCCTGCTTCTTTCGATATTAAAAAAGTCAACGGTGGCCTGTTACTGCAAGACCGAGATTTACACCGCCTTACCCAAGCTGATTGCAAAACAGTCGGCCAACGAGCACCCACTGAGGCCGAATGGGCCGATTTGCTGTTTGCTTGGAAAGTCTCGCAGATGGTCAAATCTAATGCCATTGTATTTGCTGCAGATGGGCGCAGCCTAGGCATTGGCGCCGGTCAGATGAGCCGAATTGACTCGGCCCGTATCGCTCGCTGGAAAGCCGGCGATGCCAACTTGTCGCTATTGGGCGCCGCCATGGCCTCTGATGCTTTCTTCCCGTTCCGCGATGGCATTGATACCGCCGCAGATGCCGGTATTAAAGCCATTATCCAGCCTGGCGGCTCGATTCGTGATGAAGAAATCATCAGCGCCGCTAACGAAAACGATATCGCCATGGTATTCACCGGCATTCGGCATTTCAGGCACTGAACTATGAAACTACTAGTTATTGGTTCCGGCGGCCGCGAACATGCACTGGCCTGGCGCTTGGCACAATCAAATCGGGTTGATAAAATTTGGGTTGCACCCGGCAATGCCGGCACTGCCATGGAAAACAAATGCGAAAATCTAGCCATTTCTGCTGATGATATTGAAGCGCTACTGGCATTTGCTTTGCAGGAGAATGTCGACCTCACCGTAGTCGGACCCGAAGCCCCGCTGGTGGCTGGAATTGTTGACCGTTTTCAGCAGGCGGGTCTTGCTTGTTTCGGGCCCTCTGCCTGGTGTGCGCAACTGGAAGGTTCCAAAACCTTTGCTAAAGGTTTTATGTCACGCCACAACATTCCGACTGCCGCTTATGGCACTTTCACCGACAGTGATGCTGCAATTGCTTTTGTCAGACAACAAGGCGTACCGATTGTGGTTAAAGCCGATGGTCTTGCCGCTGGCAAAGGTGTGATCATCGCGCAAACTGAAGCCGAAGCCGAAGCCGTAATTTTCGATATGCTCGCCGGTAATGCCTTCGGCGAGGCCGGACATCGGGTACTAGTCGAAGAATTTCTTGCCGGTGAAGAAGCCAGTTTTATTGTAATGGCCGATGGCAAACACGCCTTGGCATTAGCCACATCGCAAGACCACAAAGCCGTAGGTGAAGGCGATACCGGCGCCAATACCGGTGGCATGGGTGCTTATTCACCCGCACCTGTGGTTAATCGTGAATTGAATGACCGAGTAATGGCCGAAGTCATTCAGCCGGTCATTGATGGCATGGCAAGCGAGGGCCACCCGTTCACAGGGTTCCTGTATGCAGGTCTGATGATTGATACCGATAACAATTTCAAAGTGCTCGAATTTAATGTGCGCTTCGGCGACCCGGAAACCCAGCCGATTATGCAGCGCTTAGTTTCAGACTTGAGCGCGCTCTGCGAAGCCGCCATTGATGGCCGTTTGGATGAAATAACTGCACTATGGGACCCGCGCCCAGCATTGGGTGTAGTGCTAGCAGCTGAAGGTTATCCTGAACACTATGAAAAAGGCCTTGCGATTGAGGGGCTTGATCAGTTGCTGCCTAAAAACATCAAAGTATTCCATGCCGGAACACAATTGGAGGGGAGCAGTGTTGTTACCAGTGGCGGCCGGGTGCTTTGTCTCAGCGCCCTTGGCGAAAGTGTAGCGGATGCCCAGCAACAGGCCTACGCCGCGTGTAAAAACATCCACTGGCCTGGGTGTTTTTATCGCCACGATATCGGCTACCGCGCCATTGCCAGAGAAACCCAAAACGATAAGGCTGCAACAAAATAAATGGATGTCTCGCATATACTCGATGAACTTAATGATGCCCAGCGGGAGGCGGTAACGGCCAGCGATAAGCACCTGCTGATACTCGCCGGCGCCGGTTCCGGAAAAACCCGGGTGCTAGTACACCGCATGGCCTGGCTGATTGAAGTTGAAGGTTTATCGCCGATGTCGCTACTGGCGGTTACCTTCACCAATAAAGCCGCAGGAGAAATGCGCGAACGCACCCGCGAACTACTCAACACCGATGTGCGTTCGCTATGGATAGGCACTTTTCATTCAATTGCCCACCGTCTGCTGCGCATGCATTGGCAAGAAGCCAGACTGCCGCAAACCTTTCAAATCCTCGATTCAGACGACCAATACCGCTTGCTACGACGCTTAATTAAAGATTCCGGCCTAGACGAAAAACAGTGGCCGGCACGCCAGGCGCAATGGTATATCAATGCGCGCAAGGATGAAGGCCGGCGACCTGATAATGTCGAGGGCTGGGACAATCCGGTAACCGCGCAATGGGCGGATATTTATCGACTCTATGAAAATCATTGCCAACAGAGTGGCTTGGTCGATTTTGCTGAACTATTACTGAGGGCACATGAACTGATCCGTGATAACGAGGTTTTACTACATCTATACCGACGCCGCTTCAAGCATATTCTTGTAGATGAATTTCAGGATACCAATACCATCCAGTACGCCTGGATTCGCTTGCTGGCCGGGGATGAAAACAGTGCTTTTGTAGTGGGTGATGATGACCAATCTATCTATGGCTGGCGCGGGGCTAAAGTTGAAAATGTACAACACTTTTTGCGCGATTTTCCCTCCGCGCGGACGATTAAACTTGAACAAAACTATCGTTCCAGCGGCAATATTCTCAATGCAGCCAACGCCGTTATCCTCAACAACCAGGGTCGTCTGGGGAAAAAACTCTGGACCGAAGATAGCGATGGTGAGCTTATCCAGTATTTTTCCGCTTTCAATGAAATCGATGAATCCCGCTTTGTCATTCAGCGCCTGCGTAGCTGGATTGATGATAATAAAGCCGCCAGTGATGTCGCCATTCTCTACCGTTCCAACGCACAATCACGCTTGTTTGAGGAAGAGTTACTAAAATACGATATTCCCTATCGTGTTTACGGTGGCCAGCGATTTTTCGAGCGCGCTGAAATTAAACATGCGCTGGCTTTTTTGCGCTTAGTACACAATCCTGAAGATGATAGTGCGCTGGAAAGAATTATCAATGTGCCTACACGCGGCATCGGCGGGCGTACGGTTGAAATTTTACGCCAACAAGCAAGTCAGGCCGGGCTTTCGCTGTGGCAAACCGCCAAACGCATGGTCGATGAAAACCTACTGTCTGCACGGGCTCGCACCATGACTGCCAACTTTATGGATATGATTATCCAGTTGCGCGAACAAACGGCTGACTACACCCTTGGCAACCAGATGCAAGCCATCCTTGATGCCACCGAATTGGCGCGACACTACGACCGTGACCCCAGTGAAAAGCGCGAAACCCGGCTGGAAAACCTACAGGAACTGGTCCGTGCGGCGGATACTTTCAGCCTACCCTATGAAGACGAAGAAGCCGGACTGACACCCATTGCCTCCTTTCTCTCGCATGCGGCACTAGAAGCCGGAGAAACCCAAGGAGAGCGCTGGGAAGATTGTGTACAACTGATGACCCTGCATTCAGCCAAAGGACTGGAGTTCCCCTTGGTGTTTTTAGTCGGTATGGAAGAAGGCCTGTTCCCGCACCAGCGGTCGGTCGATGAAGCTGGGCATTTGGAAGAAGAACGACGCCTTTGTTATGTTGGCATGACCCGTGCCCGCCAGCAGTTAGTCCTCTGCTCCGCCGAAGTCCGACGCATGTTCGGTAAAGAAACTTATAACCGACCCTCACGGTTTATCCGTGAAATTCCGCATAATTTAATTGAAGAAATCCGACCACAAGCGCATACCGCTACCCGCACCCCGGGCGGACAGGCAAAAACCAGCACAGTTGTCGACCCCACTGCTGCTTTCGCCTTGGGTACGCTGGTACAGCATAAGAAATTTGGTGAGGGTATGGTGATTAATTTTGAAGGTTCAGGCGAACATGCTAGGGTACATGTCAACTTTTCCTCAGCCGGGGCCAAATGGCTGGTGCTGGCCTACGCAAACTTGGAAAAAATTTAATGGATATTACCCTCAACAGGCCCGTAAAGGAATTCCGACTGGAGACCCGAAACGGGCTGTTAGCTGGTTTGCATTGGCAAGCTGTAGAGACGATAGCCACGACTCCCAAAATAATCGCTCTGCACGGCTGGCTGGATAATGCAGCTAGTTTTAAACCGATGGCAGAATACCTGCTCGACTGTGAAATCATTGCCATCGACTTTCCCGGCCATGGCCATTCTGACTGGCGTGCTGGCAAGCTCTGGTATCACTTGGTTGATTACCTCGAAGACCTGGCTTTATTACATAAACACCTATCAAATGACTTATCTTCTGAACATCAAGGCTGGGAGAAATTTCATCTGCTGGGGCATTCTCTTGGAGGAGTAATCTCTGGCCTGTGGGCAGCGGCGATGCCTGAAACCCTGCGTTCACTCAGTATTATTGAAGGTCTGGGGCCGTTGTCAGACACCGCTGGCGAGAACAGCCTGCGTCTGCGCAAAGCTCTGGATTCGCTGAACAAACTTGAAGACAAACAACTTCGTTTATTCAAAAGCATTCAACAGGCAGCCCAGACACGGGCTAAAAGCAGCGCCATGGAAATACAGCTGGCACAAATTCTGGTAGAACGCAGCCTGCAACAAGCCAAAGATGAAAAGGGCAATACCGCTTGGCGCTGGTCCACAGACCCCCGCTTAATGCATATCAGTCCGAACCGCTATAGTGAAACACAGATTTTAGAACTACTGGCTGATATACAAGCGCCATCATTACTCCTGCACGGTGACCCACTACCGGATTTTGTCGATAAAGAGGTTATGCAAAACCGTATTAAAGCCGCGCAGATTGAAAAAGTCGTCTGTATAAAAGGCCACCATCACCTGCATATGCAGCACCCCGAAATCACCGCAAAACATGTTCGTAACCATATCAGCCGCCATCAATAACAGGAAATACAATGACCACAGCAGATAAAGCCAGTACGAAAAATCGTGATATTCCTTCTGCAGAACGCCTGATATTTGCCCTTGATGTGGCAGATATCGATAGCGCACGGGCACTGGTCAATACCCTCGGTGATAGTGTGCAGTTCTACAAATTGGGGCTGGAGTTTTTCCTCAGCGGGCATTATTTTGAATTAATGCAGGAACTAAAGGATCAGGGCAAAAAAATCTTCGCCGACCTTAAATTCTTTGATGTGCCAGCAACTGTTGCATCTGCGGTCAGCCAACTTTCCCGCCACGGAATTGATTTTTGCACCGTTCACGGCAATGACGGCATGCTCAAAGCAGCGGTAGAGGCCAGAGGTAAGATGAAAATCCTCGCAGTTACCGCATTGACCAGTCTAGATCAGGGCGATCTCAATGACTTAGGCTTTCAGGTGGATGCACAAACTTTAGTGCTCTCCCGCGCCCGCCGGGCACTGGAGCTCGGCTGTGCTGGGGTGGTTTCATCCGGGCTGGAAGTCAGTGAACTTAGAAGTCAGGTAGACAACGCCCTGATTACCGTCTGCCCCGGCATTCGTCCAATTGCCAATGATGATGACCAAAAGCGCGTCGTCACTGTCACCGAAGCTTTTGCGAATGGAGCTGATTATATTGTCGTTGGGCGCCCAATTCGAGCTGCTGCCGACCCTAAATCCGCAGCTGAGACTATTCAGACTGATATATCAGCCTGTTTTTAGAATATTATTCACTTAAATATCATATAGTTAAATTATGTTTATTAAAGTGTTGCATTATGTATGTGTTTTAAGTTATTATTTTGTCGCGCAACAACAATAATAAAGCGCACTAAATGCAAATGTATCCGTTAATACTAGAGGTGAGAATAAATAAAACCACCTCATTGCACCGATCCTCTCCGGCTCTGCCGGCTTCCCGGGTAGACCCCTTTGGTCTAACCCGGTTTTTTTTGCCTGGCGGGGTAATCGGGCCGGGGGGTGAGTGCATGGCGCCGAGATGGATTTGCAGAGCGCCGGGCTGGACTGAGAGCTAATAGCTTAAGCTATTGGCCGAAGGAAGCCCAAGCTCTGCGAGTTCAGATCAAGCCATGAGCCACCCCCCGGTTCGATTGCCCCGCCTTGGAAGTAGGTAGATCGCGGGCACATGGATGTGCAAGAGCGATCTTTTCACGCTACCCAACAGATTATTGCTACATAAGATTTTCTCTATCACCGATTTGAATGTGCCGACACCCGAACCACCATCTGTCCAAACAACAACAGAGTCTGATGACATCCCGGCGTGCGGCCGGGAAGGTAAATTTTATTTTGATGGCGAAGGCATCCCTCCTGCACTACAGTCTTGCTGCTTCGCATAATCACTTGTTATACGGCTGGCTGTTCATGGCGCTGATTCTCCAAGGCAATTCCACACACGCAATCCTTCACTTTTTGCTGCTTCTGCCAACTCTCCGTCAGCAGTGATAAGTATAGTTTTTGAATCTCCGGATAGAGACGATGGAAATCCATTTTTCAAAGCCACTATTTGAAATGCATCTGCTAAATCAATTGAATATTTTTCTACGATTTTTTCTACTTCATTAAAAACTTCTAACTTCGTAATATCAACCTCTTCGATGGATATACTGCCATTTCTGATATAGGCCACCAGACCCTCAGATGCAAATAAATATTGCTCTTTGGTGAAATCTTCTTTGTTGCTTATAAATTTTCTTTTAAACACACCTAGAACCTCTCCAAAACAGAGAGATGTTGTCCAAAAAACAGAGTGCGAATTAAAATACTTTTTAACTTTTTCGCTACCATCTTCATTCAGAAATAGCTTCACCAGCGCTGAAGCATCAAATAGGTGAGTTCTAATTGCTCCCATTAAATTTACCTCTAGCCATATAACTCCGCAAATCACCGGCGGCAAAAAGCAGAACGACGAAGGAACGGCGCTTTTTGCCGCCGGTGATTTACCTTGTTGAACGAAGCCGCGTTGCGGCAGAAACCCCATGCATCAAGATACGTATAATTTCCAAACCCAATTCCGGGTGATATTTAGAGGAAATTGTAGCATGAATAAAATAGAGAAAGAGCGCTTTGA
>JAKITM010000057.1 GCA_021648045.1 Lysobacterales bacterium | reverse complement strand
GAAAAATATGTCGCCACAGTGTTTGATTTAATGATGGCAAATTACGGTGTAGATCGAGGTGTGGGTGATGACAATTGCGCTCAATCCTATGATGATGACAAACCCTATACACCAGCATGGCAGCAACAAATTACCGGAGTAGATAAAGATACAGTTATTCAGATAGCCAGGGAGTTTGCCGATAATGCGAATAAAACCCAAGGTAGGTCTATGGTGATTCTGGGCGCGGCTATCAACCATTGGTACAACATGGATATGAATTATCGCGGCATTATTAATATGCTGATGATGTGTGGTTGTATCGGTAAGTCTGGTGGTGGTTGGGCTCATTATGTTGGACAAGAGAAGTTGCGCCCACAAACCGGTTGGCTACCGCTTGCCTTTGGCCTGGATTGGTCGAAGCCTCCGCGGCAGATGAATTCAACTTCATTTTTCTATAATCACTCTAATCAATGGCGTTATGAAAAGTTAAGCGTTGATGAAATTTTATCACCCTTGGCTGATAAAAAAGAGTGGGGTAAATATTCTTTAATTGACTGCAATGTTCGCTCGGAACGCATGGGCTGGCTACCATCAGCGCCGCAATTTGAGCGCAACCCATTGGAGCTATCAAAGCAGGCGAAAGAACAGGGTAAAAGTACTACTGAGTATGTGCTGGAACAACTTAAATCTAACGATTTATCATTTTCCTGCGAAGACCCAGATAACCCAAAGAATTTCCCCAGAAATATGTTTATCTGGAGATCCAATATTCTTGGCTCCAGTGGCAAGGGGCATGAGTATATGCTCAAGCATTTATTAGGCACACAGAACGCCGTTATGAGCCAAGATATTGAAGAAACTGGCGAACAATTACCGTCTGAAGTTAAGTGGCATGCTACTGCTCCTGAAGGCAAGATAGATCTGGTGGTAACTCTAGATTTTCGCATGTCTACAACTTGTTTGTATTCTGATATCGTCTTGCCTACCGCAACCTGGTATGAGAAAAACGACCTAAATACCTCAGATATGCATCCATTTATACACCCTTTAAGTAGGGCCGTTGATCCAGCCTGGGAGTCAAAAAGCGATTGGGCAATATTCAAAGGCTTGGCAGAGAAGTTTTCTGAGGTCTGTGTGGGTCACCTTGGGGTCGAACAAGATCTAGTGAGCGTACCAATCTTACATGACACTCCCGGAGAACTTGCTCAGGCTTTAGATGTAAAAGAGTGGAAAAAAGGCGAGTGCGAAATGATTCCGGGGAAAACAATGCCACTCCTGGTAGAAGTTGAGCGTGATTACCCAAACACATATAAAAAATTCACCTCACTTGGGCCCTTACTTGAGAAGTTAGGCAATGGCGGCAAGGGTATCTCCTGGGATACTAAAGAGGAAGTAGCGTTACTAGCTAAATTGAATCGCACAGTAAGAGCAGAGGGTATATCAAAAGGTAGACCAAGGATCGATTCTGATATTGATGCTTGCGAAGTGGTTTTGTCTTTGGCCCCAGAAACCAACGGCAAAGTGGCGGTAAAAGCATGGGAAGCCTTGGGTGTTCTTACAGGGCGGGATCACACGCATTTGGCCAAGCCAAAAGAAGATGAAAAGATTCGTTTTCGCGATCTACAAGCTCAGCCAAGAAAGATAATTTCATCACCAACATGGTCTGGGCTAGAAGATGAGCATGTGAGTTATAACGCCTGTTATACCAATATTCATGAGCTGATTCCATGGCGCACATTAACCGGCCGTCAACACTTTTATCAAGACCATAAATGGTTGCGCGACTTCGGTGAGGGCTTCTGCGTGTATAAACCGCCCGTAAATACCAGAACCATTACTCCTATTCAAAAACTGAAATCGAATGGCAATAAAGAAGTGGTGTTGAACTGGATTACGCCTCATCAAAAATGGGGTATTCATTCAACCTATTCCGAAAACCTACTGATGCTGACATTGTCGCGCGGTGGTCCAGTTGTGTGGGTCAGTGAGATTGATGCCAGAAAGATGGATGTTGAAGATAATGACTGGATCGAGCTATTCAATGTGAATGGAGCGATAGCCGCAAGGGCGGTTGTTTCCCAAAGAGTTCCAGAAGGCATGAGCATGATGTACCACGCCCAAGAAAAGATGATCAATACACCCGTTGCCGAAACTAGCGGCATGCGTGGCGGTATTCATAACTCAGTGACTAGGGCGGTGGTAAAACCAACGCATATGGTCGGTGGTTATGCACAACTATCCTATGGCTTTAACTATTACGGTACGGTTGGTTCTAATCGTGATGAGTTTGTGATTGTTCGCAAGATGAAAGAAATAGAGTGGAAGGAAAAAGCTCTAAATGAATCTACTGCGGAGTACACAAAATGAAGATTAGAGCGCAAATAGGAAAAGTTTTAAACCTGGATAAGTGTATTGGCTGCCATACTTGCTCGGTAACTTGCAAAAATGTATGGACCTCCCGAGAGGGCGTAGAGTATGCCTGGTTTAATAATGTTGAAAGCAAACCCGGTATTGGCTACCCAGATGACTGGGAAAACCAGGCGAAATGGAATGGCGGCTGGGAGCGCTTAAAAAATGGCAAAATAAAGCCTAAAATGGGGGGTAAGTTAAAGCTGCTTAGTAAAATATTTGCCAACCCTGATTTGCCAAGCATTGATGACTATTACGAGCCATTTACTTTCGATTACGCACATTTACAGAACTCACCCGAAGTGGAAACCCCACCTACAGCCAGAGCGCATTCTGCGATAACTGGCGAGAAGATGGAAAAGATTGAAAAGGGCCCTAACTGGGAAGAAATTCTTGGTGGTGAGTACAGCAAGCGCAGCAAAGACTATAATTTTTCTGATATAGAAAAAGAAATATATGGACAGTTTGAAGAAACTTTCATGATGTATCTACCGCGCCTTTGTGAGCACTGTCTTAACCCATCCTGTGTGGCAACTTGTCCTTCTGGCGCCATCTACAAGAGAGAAGAAGATGGCATTGTTCTAATCGACCAGGATAAGTGCCGGGGCTGGCGGATGTGTATAAGTGGCTGCCCGTACAAGAAAATATATTTTAACTGGGAAAGCGGTAAGTCAGAAAAATGTACTTTTTGTTACCCTAGAATTGAAGCAGGTGATCCTACCGTTTGTTCAGAAACTTGTGTAGGGCGTATCCGCTATCTGGGCGTGATGTTATATGATGCAGATAAAATTGGTGAAGCCGCCAGTTGTGAGGATGAAGAAGACCTGTATCAATCCCAGCTAGATATTTTTCTGGATCCTCATGACCCAGAAATACAAAAACAAGCACTTGCTGATGGTATTCCCTTGTCCTGGCTGGAGGCAGCCAAGAAATCACCTGTTTATAAGATGGCAATGGATTGGAAAATTGCCTTCCCTCTGCATCCTGAGTATCGCACTTTACCAATGGTTTGGTATGTGCCACCTTTGTCGCCAATAAAAACAGCTATGCAGAAAGGCTTAATTAGCAGCGATGGGATCTTTCCTAAAACTGATCAGTTGAGAATTCCCATTAAATACTTGGCAAATATGCTGACAGCAGGGAAGGTAGAGCCGGTAGAAAAGGCATTGCGGCTGATTATATTACTGCGTGAGTTTATGCGGCGTAAAACTGTAGATGGAATCACTGATCTGGCGTTATTGGAAGAGCATGGCGTAACTGAAGATATGATGGATGACATGTACAGAAGTATTGCACTGGCAAATTATGAAGACCGCTTTGTGATTCCAACAAATCACCGAGAATATTCTGGCGAAACGCCGTTTGATAATGAAATGGCATTTGCGAACAAGGGTTCATGTGGGTTTTCATTTGGCAATGGTTGTCACGGTGGTAAAGCTGATAAACCCAGGGTGAATCTTTTTGATAACTCCAGGCAAACTAACACAATGGATGGCAAAGTTAGAGGCCAGAAAGACAATACGCTGGGTAAAGGATAAGTTATGAAAACATTTAAAGTTTTAAGTTTATTACTAGCTTACCCTGAGCAAGAGTGGTTTGATCATCTTGATGAATGCAAACAAATACTCAGCGAAGAAAAGCTATTGTCGAATAAATCCCTAAAATCACTGTTTGCACTAGTTGAGCGCATACAGGGTTCGGATTTAATCACGGCACAAGAAGAATATGTAGCTATCTTTGATCGCGGTCCTACACACTCATTGCACTTGTTTGAGCATATCCATGGCGAGTCCAGGGATAGAGGGCAGGCGATGGTCGATTTAATGGAAATGTATAACGCCAATGGCCTGGGGATTAGCACATCTGAGTTGCCCGACTACTTGCCAGTCTTTTTGGAGTTCTTGGCAACTGGAAATTTAAAACAAGCCACCAGTTTATTAGCTAATACTGCAAAAGTTATAGCCTTGGTAAAAGAGCGCTTGGCTAAAAAGCAACATGATTATCAATATGTTTTCTCAGCCTTATTAGAACTTAGCTCTGTCAAAGTGAACCAAAAGGAGATAAGAAAAATAGTGGCTAAAGAAAAAGATGAAATCAGTTTTGATGATATTGATAAGCAGTGGGTAGAGCCAGAGGCATTTGCAAAAAACCCCTTTAAATCCAGAGATTATTTAAATCAGAAAATAAAAATCAACCTGGTTGAAACTGTAGAGAAACCAGAAAATAGGCCAAATAATAGGTCAGGAGCTGTATCATGAATGAATTTTTATTTGGGGTTTACCCCTATATAGCCCTTACCGTATTCCTCCTTGGCAGTATATTCCGTTACGACCGTGACCAGTACACATGGAAGGCCAGTTCAAGCCAGATGCTCAGCTCAAAAGGCATGAGGTTAGGTAGTAATTTGTTTCATGTCGGTATAATTTTGTTATTTTTTGGGCACCTAGTTGGCTTGTTAATGCCTCATTCACTTTATGAGCCATTTATCAGCGCGGGTACTAAACAGATGATAGCCATGGTGGCTGGCGGGATATTTGGCCTGTTATGTTTTGTTGGCATGCTTATTTTAATCCACCGCCGGCTTACTAACCCGAGAGTAAAAGCCACCAGTAGTTTTGCTGATATATCGATCTTGTTAATACTGTTTGTGCAATTAATTTTAGGTTTGTTAACCATACCAGTATCAGCGCAACATCTGGATGGCAGCTCTATGGTTGCTTTAGCAGAATGGGCGCAGCGTATTGTAACTTTCAGACCAGGGGCAGCTGAATACATTGTCTCGCAACATATTATCTTTAAATTACATATATTTTTGGGCTTGACTATTTTCCTGGTGTTTCCTTTTACCCGGTTAGTGCATGTTTGGAGTGCGCCGGTTAAATACTTGTTTAGGAAAGGTTATCAGATCGCCAGGAAGCGTGGTTAATGCAATGATCAGTGGCGCCTGATAATACCAGCAAGAGCAGCATCTGTGTTTCTATCTGGAGAATGGGGTCACGGATGCTTACTCAGGAGGCCTTGAGGATGATAAGATTAACGCTATTTTAGGAATAGTAGCCTGCTGAGAGCCTAGAGTTCCAGCTAGGCTAACGGAATAGCATTTGAAAACTATTGTCATAAACCAGCGTCAGAATGAAAAAGTGCCTTTCCTGCGGGGAATACTGGTGCGAAGCTTACTCGATGCTGGGCTGCCTTTTGCTGAAGCGGATAAAATCTCCAGCGCGATTCGCGAGCAGTTGATTAAAACTAAAACCATTAGCTCTGAAGATTTACAAAAACTGGTGGTTGCGCAGTTGCAAACGCTGGGGGATGCAGAGAGTGTGGAGCAATATATATTCCCTTCTGTTGCGCCTTCTAAGGTACTGGTACAAAGTTTGAGCGACCGGTTAACTGCTTTTTCTCGTGGCCGACTCGCACGAAATCTGCAATCTGCAGGGGTAAAAACTGAAAAAGCCGAATACATAACCGAATTAATTTACGCGCAGTTAATTACTTTCGGGATCGCTTCTATTTCCACTTGCCAGCTCGGCTATATAACCTATCTGTGTTTACTCCAGGAAGTGGGTAAAAAAGCCGCAAATAGATATCTTGTATGGTCTGAACATCAACGGGGTAGCACACCACTTATGTTGCTTGTCGGTGGAACCATAGGTGCGGGTAAGAGCACAGTCGCAACGGAACTTGGTCACCTTTTGGAAATCGTACGCATTCAATCTACCGATATGCTGCGCGAAGTCATGCGGATGATGGTACCTAAGCGCTTGTTGCCAATTCTGCATACTTCTTCATTTAATGCTTGGAAAACATTGCCGATACAGGATAAAAATGAACGCGATTGGGATCAGTTAGTCGCTGAAGGATATCAAAGTCAGGCTGAATTACTTACAGTGCCTTGTGAAGCGGTATTACAACGCGCGGTAGCTGAAAGTGTGCCGGTAATTTTAGAAGGTGTGCATGTGTTGCCGGATTTGCTGGATCGAGTGCCGGCTAACGAAGCGGTGATTAAAGTGTATGTCATGTTGGCGGTTCTCAGATCGAAGAAACTCAAAAACCAGTTGCGCGGTCGCGGGGTTAAAGTTCCTAAACGGAGCGCGGAACGATACCTTGATAGTTTTGATTCGATCTGGAGTTTGCAGTCATTTCTCCTATCTGAAGCTGATCGTTGTAATGTTCCAATTATTACTGCAGAAGACAAAAGAACCGTCATTCAGCAGATACTCCAGCAGGTGAATCTCGAACTAGCCCGTCATTACAGTGGCACACCGGTGGATATATTTGGCTCGGCAGCAGAAGGCTTCGAATCCGGAAAAAATGGCATTGCCTGGCGTGATCAAGTTCGTTCGCTGGATCTGCGAGCATAAAATGCAACACTTATCAACGCCGTCTGTTCGCACTAAAAACGCTACAAAAACCGCATTAAAACCTGGCGTCTTGCTGATTATTGACGGGCTTGGTGATTTGCCCGTGCCAGAATTGGCGAATAAAACCCCACTGGAAGCAGCGCATACCCCCGTGCTTGACCAACTAGCGGCTAACGGTCTATATGGTGTGGTTGACCCAATTGCACCGGGCAAAATAGCCAACACACACTCCGGAACCGGTATGTTAATTGGTTTGTTGCCAGAACAAGCAGAGCATTTGCATCGTGGTCCGGTTGAGGCTTCAGGGGCGGGCTATGTGTTGGCAGCCGGAGATGTTGCCTTACGAGCTAACTTTGCCACTCTTGAGCAAAGCAGCAATGGCTTAGTGGTTAGCGATCGCAGGGCAGGGCGAATTAGCTCTGGTACTGCAGAGTTGGCATTAGCATTAAGTAATATTGATCTTGGTGATGGGATCAGCACCAGTATTTTTCCAACGGATCAACACCGTGCAGTGCTAGTGCTGAGTGGACCTGGCTTGAGTGCAGATATCAGCAATACAGATCCGGGTGATAGCGGTTTGCCGGCAGCTGTTGCTGGCTGTCGGGGTTTGTCAGCGGCAGCGGAATTCACCGCCGAGAAAATCAATCGCTTTACTCAGTTAGCCTATCAGCTGCTCAAAGAACACCCGCTGAATCTCGCCAGAACTAAAGCCGGTAAATTTAACGCCAACGGTATCATTCTACGCGGTGCCGGAGCACACTTTGAACTGGATAATGCAGTTAAACAGCATGGTGTTAGTGCGGCTGTGGTTTCCGGTTGTAATACGGTATTGGGGCTTGGGCGAGTCTTCGGTTTTGAGGCGATAACAGACCCTCGTTTTACTGCTACAGTTAAGACCGATCTTGAAGCAAAAATTAGTGCGGTGATAGATGCACTATCAGACTATGATATGGTTTTTTTACATATAAAAGCACCGGATCTTTGCTCGCATGATCTACGCCCATTGCAAAAACGGGATTTCCTCGAACGCATGGATACCGCACTGAAGCCACTGTTAAATACAGGCGCTGTTATCGCCTTGGCGGCTGACCATTCTACCGATAGCAATAGTGGCTTACATACAGCCGACCCGGTACCTTCATTGATCTGGCAAGCCGGTGCTTTAGATAATAAAGTAGAGGGTTTTAGTTTTGGTGAATCCGCCTGCTATCAGGGCAATATGCGTCGCCAGACCAGCCATGAGTTTCTTCTCAGGGTGTTGGCGTTGATGGGTTATTCGCAAAGCGATTCGAAGTCTGTATAACGCCTTGTAACGCCGTGTAATATCGGCTGATTTACTCACTTATCCTGCCTTTGTGTTTCTCTCTGCTTCCCCATCACCCACAAATGGGCATAGTCTTTTAGTTGTCACACAACTGTAATAATCGAAGAGTAGCATATGCTGATATTAATACTATGCTCATACTCGGAGACTACCCATGTTAAAACCTAATTCAGTATTACTTGCTTCTGCGCTTACAGCAGTAGCCTTTCTTCTCAGCGCTTGCGGTGGTGGACAGGATCGTCAAGTTATCCAGAATAAAGGCTCTGATACGCTGGTAAATGTGGCCCAGGCCTGGGCGGAAGCCTATCAAAAAATAGATCCCAACACTGTGGTTGCAGTTAGTGGTGGTGGTTCTGGTACAGGAATTGCTGCGTTGATCAACGGCACGGTAGATATTGCTAATTCCAGTCGGGCGATGAAAGCCAAAGAAGTCAAACTGGCTAAAGATCGTGGACACGACCCGATCCGGCATGTTGTAGGTTATGACGCATTGGCAGTTTATCTACACGCAGATAACCCACTGAACGAAATCAGCATTCCGCAACTGGCGGAGGTTTACGGAGACGGTGGAAGTTTTACCAAATGGACAGATTTGGGAGTCGAAGTGCCTGGCTGTAAAAATCAGGAAATTGTTGTTATTAGCCGACAAAACAACTCTGGCACCTATGCTTATTTTCGCAAGGTTATTCTCGGAATCGATGATTTCCGGCTCGGCACACGCGACCTTCATGGTTCCAAAGATGTTGCAGAGTTAGTGGAAAAAACCCCTTGTGCTATTGGTTATAGCGGCCTTGCCTATGTCACCGACCATCTCAAGCTTGCCTGTGTGGCGCAGCAAACAGGCGGTGATTGCACTAGTCCAACAGTGGCAACTGCCAGTAATGGAAGCTACCCGATCGCCCGCCCTCTGTTTATGTACACCAGTGGTGAACCAGAAGGTTATGTGGGCGAATACTTGAGCTGGATAAAAAGTAAGCAAGGCCAGTGCATTATTGTCAATAAGGGTTATGCGCCGGCCTCAGAAGTCAGCTGTTAATAATTAATTAAACATGATTTAAGAAAGTTCAGACTACAGGATATTTAGGAATTAGATATGAGTCATTTTGAAGAGCGTATGGATAACGACCTGCAGGCCATCCGTGCCGGTTTGTGGCAGCTTGGCGAAGATGTTGAAGCTGCTTTGCGTAATGCCAAAAAAGTTTTGATATTACGGGACGCTGAACTGGCTTATGCAACAGTACTTGCCGATGGGCCGATCAACCGGGATTCCCGCGAGTGCGACCGTCTCTGTCATACATTTATTGCTAGGCATTTGCCCGGTGCAGGACCCTTACGCGAACTGGCCTCAACCTCGCGTGTGAATGTTGCGCTGGAACGGGTAGGGGATTATGCGGTTACTATTTGCCGTGAAGCCCTACAGCTTAAAGTGCCGCTGCCTGAAGCTCTGGCTAACCGTATTGATTTATTATTTGATGAATCCATCGCAATCCTCGCTGAATCGCGCAAATCTTTCCGCGATGGTAATGCAGAAGCCGCAATCGCCTTGATGCAAATGGCCAAGCGAGTTGAGGGTGGTATGGACAGTTTGTACGAAACCCTGTATGCGCAAGATGAGCGTATGGACGGGGCCACAATGATGGCCATTTTCGTAGTTTTCAGTTTACTAAAACGAGTTGCGGATCAGGCTAAAAATATCTGTGACCAGACAGTCTATGCAGTTAAAGGCATCGCTAAAATGCCGAAAACATACCGGATATTATTCCTTGATCAAGCAGCATCCGGAGTTGCTCAACTAGCCACCGCTATTGCCCGTAAAAATTACCCGCAAAGTGGTTATTTTATGGCATCAACTGCAGGCGCTTCTGAAGACATAAGCAGCGAACTACAGCAGTTCCTAGAGCAAACAGGTTTGCCGGATGAGGATCTGAAAACCGAACAACTTGAAGTCATTGAATATGACCTGGGTGAATATACCGTAGTGGTAAGCCTCAATGGCAAGGTAGAAGACTATCTGGATAAAATCCCTTTCCACACCTCCGCGCTGAACTGGAATGTAACTGCAGGTGATGACCGTTCACAGCAATATCGGTTGCTGCGTGATGAAATACAACAGCTAATGACGCTGTTGGCAGGCTCAGAGGCAGGTTGAGTTGATGAACAAACAACACAGTCAACCACCGAGAGCTGTCGATTTTGATCGACTGAACCGTGCTTGGTATATCGATAAGGCGGTACAGCTGCTGGTTTTTGTTGGTGGTATTTCAGCGGTTATATTTATCATCGGGATCTTTGTTTTTATCACCAAAGAAGGCCTTGGTTTTATCATTGGTGACTTTAGTTTCACCGAGTTCTTTTTCTCGCAAAACTGGCGACCAACCTCAGAAAAACAAACCACATACGGCATTTTAGCCTTAATCGCCGGCACCGCCAGTGTAACCGGACTGGCCATGCTGATTGCGATTCCATTTTCCTTGGGCACAGCTATTTACATTGCTGAGTTCGCCACCGGAAAAACCCGCGAATACCTTAAAATTACCGTTGAATTATTGGCGGCTATACCATCGGTAGTCTGGGGCTTTATCGGCCTGACGATGATGAATCCCTTAATCATTGACCTCTTTGATGTGCCGGTAGGTTTAAGTGTGTTGAATGCCGGCATTATTCTCGGTTTAATGGCGGCACCAATAATGACCTCAATTGCCGAAGATGCTTTAAAAGCAGTCCCCGATCGTTACCGTGAAGCAGCCGAAGCCTTGGGTGCTACCCGCTGGCAGGTAATATTTAAAGTTGTTTTACCAGCTGCGAAGAATGGTTTGTTAGGCGCGGTTCTGTTGGGCGTAGGCCGTGGCTTTGGTGAAACCATGGCGGTGTTAATGGCCACAGGACATTCGATAAATATCCCAGGCAGTATTTTCGATTCGGTGCGTGCACTAACCGCAACCATTGCTGCCGAATTGGGTGAAACCGCCGTAGGTTCACAGCATTATCAGGCCTTGTTTACCATTGGTATTTCACTGTTTGTAATTACTTTCATCATTAACCTGATAGCGGATTTGATCATCCGTGATGTCCGCAAAGGCTAATAAATATGTTTCAAGCAACCCCAGTTAATCATAGAAACCTCAGCCGTCAAAAGCTGTTTCGATTCCTTTTCGGCTCGATGACTGCATTATTGATTTTGCCGGTTATCATTGTGCTTAGCACCTTAATTTATAAGGGTGCTCCAGTTATTTCATTTGAATTTCTGTTTGCAAATCCTACTAATGGTATGACCGCAGGCGGTATATTCCCGGCTTTGCTCGGTACTATTTTACTGGTAATAGGAGCCTTGCTGGCATCTGTGCCGCTGGGGGTTGCTGCGGCAATTTATCTTAGCGAGTATGCGCCCAATAACTGGTTTACCAGAGCCATTAATATTGCCATTATCAACCTCGCCGGTGTGCCATCCATTGTGCATGCGTTGTTTGGTCTTGGTGCATTTGTTATTTTCTTCCGCTTTGGCACAAGTATCCTAGCAGCTAGTTTAACCTTGGCTATTATGACCCTGCCTATCGTGATTGTTGCTACCCGTGAGTCCCTGCAAGCCGTGCCCATGGCTTTCCGTGAGGCTTGCTGGAATATGGGCGCGACCCGCTGGCAAACTATTCGCCGAATTGTTTTACCCAATGCGGTTACCGGTATTCTTACCGGAGTTATTCTTGAGGTTTCCCGTACAGCTGGCGAAACCGCACCGATCATGTTTACCGGTGCAGTGTTTTTCCTGCCTTTCTTACCTCAGGGTGTGTTTGACCAAACCATGGCGCTATCGCTACATTTGTATGTGGTATCCACACAGGTACCGGAAATGCCAGCGGCTGTTCCCTATGGCGTGGCTTTGGTGCTTATTGGGCTGGTATTAATTATGAATAGTGTTTCAATCGCATTGCGAATGTATCTGCGAGGCAAAAAGAAATGGTAACTCCTGATTCACAAGTGGAAGTAATGGCTTCAACCGCAACACCCATCAAGTTGGGCGTAAAAAACCTAAGTATTAAGTACGGACAAGAGGCCGCGCTAGATAATATTTCATTAGATATACACGAACATGAAATTTTCGGTATTATTGGTCCTGCGAATGCCGGCAAAACATCGTTCTTAAAGGCGATTAACCGGATGGATTTGTTTAATCCGGAAATGCAGGTTGATGGTCTTATCGAATTTAGTGGTCATGACATCAGCAAAGTACGCAATGTATACGGCTTGCGTAGCCGAATTGGCGTGGTTTTTCCTTTGCCGGTAGGTTTGCCGCTTTCTGTGTATGACAATGTTGCACTTGCACCGCGCTTATCCGGCGAGAACAACAAAGCTGAGTTAAATGTCATCGTCGAGCGCTGTTTGCGCCGAGCAGCCTTGTGGGATGAAGTAAAAGATCGCCTTGATTCGCTGGGTAGTTTACTTTCCGGTGGCCAACAGCAACGCCTTACTATCGCCCGAGCACTTTCACAGGAACCGGAACTGTTAATGCTGGATGAGTTCTCCATTGCGGTGGATCCGGTCACCACTATGCGGATTGAAGATGTGCTCAAGGAACTCAAACAAGAGATGACAATTATCCTGGTAACTAATCTGGTCCAACAAGCCCGGCGACTGGCAGACAGGACCGCTTTTTTCCTCGATGGTAAGTGCCTGGATATTGGTATTACTGAGGATTTGTTTACCGGTGAAGTCAGTGACCCGCGCACCCGGGACTATGTTGAAGGCAGGTTTGGCTAATGCAAGTAGAACAACAAAATAATTCAATAGATAGCCAGGTAAATAATCAATTGGCAATCAACACCAGCAAGCTTAATCTCTGGTACGGTACTTTTCAGGCATTATTTGATGTTGACCTGAAGATTAAGCAGGGCATTATTACTTCAATGATCGGCCCATCCGGTTGCGGTAAAAGCACTTTTTTGCGCACCATGAACCGCATCAACGAACGCTTGGATTATGTTCGCATAGAAGGCAAAGTAGATATCATGGGTGAAAATATTTTCGCACCTGATGTTGAAATTCTGCAGGTTCGCAAACAGGTAGGCATGGTATTTCAACGACCGAATCCACTGCCTATTTCTATTCGCGAAAACATCCTTTTTGGGCATTCAATACATACCGCCGGTAAAACCAGCAAAGCAGCCGCGGATGAAATCGTAGAAAACGCGCTCCAGCAAGTATTGTTATGGGACAAGGTAAAAGACCGTCTGGATATCAAAGCCACTGCACTCTCATTGGAAGAACAGCAAAAACTCTGTATCGCCCGATTGTTGCCGGTTAAACCCCGTGTGCTGTTAATGGATGAACCTTGTTCCGCACTCGATCCGAAAGGTACGGAGGCTGTTGAAGAACTGCTATGGGAATTACGCGGCAAGTACACCATCCTTATTGTTACCCACAACATGGCACAGGCGCGTCGTGCTAGCGAAGAATGTATCTTTATGTTGATGGGCAAGGTAATCGAACATCGGGAGACCGGTGAAATGTTCCTGACACCAAAACATCAAGAAACCGCTGATTACATTGAAGGTCGTTACGGATAGAGCGGGCAGGGGAGTTGTTTCCACTAGGGCGTGTAAATAAGAACTGTAAATAAGGACAGGCGTCAAATAAAAACTGCTGCTCTTTGCTGGATAAGGGATTTGACGATTTTTCGTTCTGATTTTCTCTCACAGAGGGATGCCCTAAAAGCGTTGCGCTATTCAGGAATGCACGGAATAGCCCGTTTTCTATAACCAAGCCACATAAAAGCCTCAACAGTAAACCCGTCGAAGTGTCTTCTAAAGTGGTTTTCCTTATTCCAAAGCTGGAATAAGCTTTAACCCATGATTCCACCGCTTTCCAACAGCGGAACAAAACTGGCGTAATTGTTCAACCGTACCAACAGCTGTAAAACCCTTAGATGAAAAGTTGTTGATCTCCTTTAACCAACTAT
>JAKITM010000056.1 GCA_021648045.1 Lysobacterales bacterium | reverse complement strand
GAATTGAAGTCATCAAAGATTTTTCCTGGCGGCTGAATTTTTATGCCACCTACGACAGCGCTCCAATTTCTCTAGAAGGCTCAAGTAGCGACTACGGTGTGACTTCATCGCTGGCCTATAAATTCTGAATAGAAATGTTGTGTCGTTTGACTCAACATTAACTCCATAGAAAGCTCGCAGCTTTAGCCACGAGCTTGATTTATTTCAACAACTCACTCCGTGGTTGCTTTTTTAGACTCATCCAGTGCATTCACCAGAATTTTAGCCCAACCCTTGAGGATTCTATCGGCTGCGACCCTATTGGTTGATGGATTTGCCCAGGTAAAATGACCTGCATAAGAATCGTCAGCCTTACGACTCACTGCTTTAACTATCAATGCGCTGGTGGCAGCATCATATAACTCAAGATACAGCGTCATCTCGCCTGCCGAGAGCACATAAGTATAGTTACGACCAGTGGTCGCTACTTCAGGAACGCTCACATCTAAATTTATAATCGCTGGTCGAACAATCATCACATCATCGGCGATTTCATTGGTTAACTGATAACCAGCAGCTTCCAGTGTCTTAGTAAATACTTTCTGAAACTCCTCGGCCAGGTTGGCTTTAATCTCATCCATATCTTTTGTGGATACGCGCTTTCTGGAAATCGAACTGCTGTGGCGCTGATCCCGCTCCCAATTTTTCTTAAAGGCAACGGCCGCATCAAGTAGCTTGATCCGTTGATAACCAGCCAAAGTGGCGCCGGGCTTGGCATAGACAACTCCCGAACTAGTTTGATTCACCAGCTCAAGGCCATCGACAGTAACTTGGGGTAAGTCTGTCGCCTTCTTAGCTGAAGCCGAAGAAAAAACAGCCAGACTAAGAATACTGACTATTGTAGCTATAACGAATTTATTATATCTCATAACATTTCCTTATTAAACAAGCTCAAAACTATCCGAGCAACCCTTATCAACAAGACCCTCGAATATGCTCTAATCTTACATATGAATTTAAAAGATTCATTAATATACGGCAACTGCAACAAATTAACTAATAGATGCTGAGCAGAAGACTGTCCGGGCCAAAGTCCGGCATGGCATTAATTATAAAACAAATCCCGCCTTACTCGCTAGACTTTTCAAGCTCTTCACGCATTTTATCACACAGAGGAGCGGTGTTACCCAAGCGGTCCAATGCGCCTTTAGCTAAGATAGAGATGCCGGCTGTACCAACAGCAATCCCACCCCTGACCAATACCTTGGCAGGGTCGATACCAACACTTGGGTTTTTCAAAGTCCCGCTGCACACAATGCCAATTCCAGCCAGCATTCTTATACTCGGCGCAAAAGCCAATTTAAAGACTTTTTTCATGCCATAAGAATAACCGCATTCAAGTTAGTTTGCTTTATTATCCAGACCCTGAATTCATTCAGACATATCTGCTTTCTTTGGTATAGTGTATTAAGAGAAAGCCTCAGGATTTGAGATATACCAACGACTAAATTTATGCAAACTACATTGTTTTATATTCATGACCCCATGTGCAGCTGGTGCTGGGGTTATCGACCCACCTGGCTAAAACTACAGGCATCACTGCCTGAGAATATAAAAATAAAATATTTATTAGGTGGGCTGGCGGCGGATACCGATCGGCCTATGTCTATTGATATGCAACACAGCATCGCAGGCCATTGGCGAAAAATTCAGACTATGCTGGGCACTGAATTTAACTTTGATTTCTGGGATAACTGCTCACCACGAAGGGATACTTATAAAGCCAGTCGTGCGGTTGTGGTAGCAGCTCAACAAGGGCTGGAAGAGGAAATGATAAAGGCAATTCAACACGCCCTACTATTTACGCGCAATGAATCCATCAGAGCTGGATACTCTGGCGCAGTTGGCCAGTGAGCTTGGTATGGATAAAGCAGCTTTCAGACAGGCTCTAATTAGCAATGAGACTGACAATAAACTTCATCAGCAAATACAGCAGTCTCGTGGGCTTGGCGTAGCTAGCTTTCCGTCACTGGTTTTTATATCAAACCAGATAAGCCATGCTATCACTCTGGACTATAGGAACTATGGTGTGTCACTGGAAGAAATCACCAAACTCAACCTCTAAAAACATCCGGGGTCGGAGTCAAATGACTAGACTGGCGACTGTGAGCCAGCAATTGAAGTATTTGACTCCGACCCCTGCTTTCTTCACGGATGTGAGCCCTTCAGCGTATTAAGCGTTAATAAGTAATATTTATTGCCAAAGTAATATGAGATCATGAATGGTCTGTATTGATGCCAAATGGATGCCCTTGTCTAGTCTTTATTTGTTTATAGCAGAACTAATGATGTACGGCTTATTGGCATGATTTTCAACTTTAGCGCGCTTATAAATCATGACAACAATATCTATGGGTGTCTGCCCCAAATCACCTCGAATAACACTGTCCAGATAACAGCTAGTGTGTCAAAATAGCTGTTGTAGGAATTACTTGTTACTTGTCAGAGTAAACAGTGCCGCACTGTTTGCACTAAATTCCAATTATTATATTGGCAAATATACTATCTAGCGTTATGCTTCACTATAATACCAGCTCGAAGGAGGTTTATTTAATGAAAAATTATATATCTATATTAATCCTGTCTACTGCTTTTTTCTTAAGCTCATGTGATAGTGATAATAGCGCCACCGAACCAAAGGCGACTACCACCAACAGTGATTTATTCGCCTTTGTGCCTGCTGATACTCCATATCTAGCGGTTGCCATGGAGGGGATACCTAAAGAATTGATGGAAAAATATTTGCAGGCTTCCAAGCCAAATATTCTGAGTATACAAAATGCTCTAAGCCAAGCTAGTGAACCTAAAGATACTGCAGCTGAGGATTCAGATAGTGACTCAGATAGTGACTCAGCCACTGAGACTGCCGACACTGATTTTGACTTAATAGCTTTTGGCGCATCCTTACTAGACCAGTACGCCAATAACATGAGTGTTGAAGGTTTGAGAAATTTGGGCTTGGATCCAAGTGCAAAATCGGTAGTCTACGGACTAGGGCCTTTCCCAGTTTTCCGCATGAGTATTTCAGACCAACAAAAATTACGCAATGTACTGAACCAGGCATTTGCAGCCGGGGGAGAAATACCACCGGAAAAAGAATTCAATGGCAGAAAATACTGGCAGATTGGTGACCACAAGATAACTACCATTGCCAGCATTGGAGAGACTGAGGTTTCAATTGCAGTTGTAGCTACCAGTATGCTTGAGGAGGCATTGCCAAATATTCTTGGGCAATCGCGGCCTGATAACGCCATGAATATTAGTTCTGAAATGGTTAAGTTCAACCAAAAGCACAGCTACACTAATTATTCTAGTGGCTGGTTTGAGCCAGAGAGTTTCCTCAACCTATTTCTCAATGATAACTCTAGTGCTAGCAAGTCTCTTAGAGAATTACTTAAGATTGATGCGGCCATTATAACCCCTGTTTGCAAGTCTGAATTTACTGCAATAGCTGCAACTATCCCGCTGGTACACTTCGGCACCAACAAGATTGACCAGGACGAGGTAATTGGCAGCATGGGTATCGATCTAAAAACCGATACTGCCAAACAATTACAGCAGCTCACTGTCGCCAATACCTTAAACTCCAGCTACACGGGCAGCTTTATGGACTTTGGTTTTGCTATGGATATAGCCAAGTTAAGAGAGCAACTGCTGGCAACCACTAAAGAGCGTGTAGATTCTCCTTATAAGTGTGAGCAGCTTGCTGGCCTGAACAGCATGTATTCTATGGCCTATGAAAACCTCAACCGCCCGCTACCACCATTTCTCGCTAATCTATTTGGCGTCGCTGTGAGTGCCGAAGAATTTGATTTTGGGATGGCTCTTCAAGGCAACCAGTCACCATTTAAGAATAAATTCTTACTCTCAATTTTAACTAGCAGCCCGGAAATACTGGTGGATATGGGGCAGATGTTTATGCCTGAGCTAGCAGACCTAAGCCTCACCCCTGGCGGTGACCCACAGGAGGTGGAGCTGGGAGTCATACCTACCGGACAAGGGCCAGTATGGGGCGCCATGAGTGACTCTGCGCTCGGAATTGCTATGGGCGCAGACATGAACACCAAGCTTTCAGCATTCCTTGATAGTGGTAATAGCAAGGACGGAGAGTTTTTCACTGTGAGCATGCGTAGCGAGGTTTTTGCCAAACTTCAAGAGTCGTTCGCCCATTTAGTACCTGAAGAAGACATGTCACAAGCTGATTTTACTGGTATGGAAGCACTTATGGATCTGTACGAGGGTATATTCCTCAAAGCCAGCATGACCGAAACAGGTATAGTATTTGAGCAACAAGCCAAGTTTAAATAATAAAACCAAGACAATGAGAAAAGGGCTGTATTAGCAGCTCTTTTCCTTATCTATCACAGCTATGCACATTCCATCAAAATTCAAACAAACGAATTTGGACATTTTGTACCAACTTATCAAAGATAACCCGTTGGGAACATTAATATCATCAGTTGATAATGACATTGATGCCATTCATATTCCGTTTTACCTCGACACAACCGGCCCAGGGGAAGTTAAGTTGCAAGGCCATGTTGCAAAAGTTAATGCTATCTATAAAAAGTGTATGGATGGCAGTAAGGTGCTTATTGTTTTTCATGGACCAAATGCCTATATTAGCCCTAACTTCTACCCGTCAAAAACAAAGACAGGAAAAGTGGTACCAACATGGAATTATTCTGTGGTTCATGTGAAAGGTACAGTTTCCTTTAAGCAAGAAAGTAATTGGATCACCTCTCATCTCGAGAAATTAACAAATACACATGAATCAGCATCACAAAGCAAGCCTTGGTTAATGTCCGATGCCCCGGAAGAATATACCAACAAACTAGTAAGTGCTGCGGTTGGCTTGGAAATAGAAATTGAAGATATTATTGGTAACTTTAAGTTAAGTCAAAATAAGTCTACGGATGATTATGATGGTGTTGTAGTGGGTTTAGAAGACTCAAGCAACGAGCTTGAATCTATGGTTTCAAAACAAATGCAAGAAAATAACCCAAGAAACCGCCTATCCTAAGAAGCCCACAAAGAACCACCTACCGTGACTAAAAGATAATTATTTTTGTTCATTTAACGCCCATTTTAAAGCCTTTTCTTTTGTTGCTCTAAAAATCGTATTATGTTTTTCATTTGGCTCGTTTGAATGCTTCCAATTTAATTTACTGGGTGCGTTATTCTCTAATGTTTCGGCCAATTTGATTGTGTGTTTAGAAATATCTTCTGCACTTGACCCTGCAAACCAAAGTGTAGCTTCTTTATTAGGGTGCTTTTTTAAAAGATTATTCGCGTTGCTTACCAAATAAGAGTCATTCCACCATAGCGATGGGTCAAATGCTATGTAAAAATCAAATGACTCTGGATGTTGCATAAATGTTTCCATTACAAAAAGTCCAGACAAAGATTCCCCAATAATTCCTGTCTTTTTTGAAGTTCGATACTTGTTATTTATTTCTGGCATTAACTCTTTGGTAATAAATGCTCTGAATGCTTTTGCTCCGTCTGTCAATGGGCAAAATTGAGCATCATATTCTGATTCTGAATGAGCTGTTAAATCGCGACATCTATCTGTGTTTTCAATTCCAACAAGAATGATTGGAGGAATGCTTCTTTCTACTATAAGTTTCGAGATGGTGTTTGCTATGTGCGGAAAATCTTCTTTTATTCCTCCGTCAGCCATATACAAAACAGGGTATGTTTCGTTACCATCTTGATATGAAGGCGGTGTCCAAACATTTATTATTCTAGTTTCTGCAACTTGTTTTGAGTCTATTTTAAAAGCATCGTGTTTTGGAATAGGATCTTGATTTAATTTTTGACTCCCACAGCCAAGTAAACCAAGTAAATATGTGCTTATAAAAAATAGAACTAGTAATTTTTTCATATATTTCATTTTAATAAATACCAGCGACAGTTTGTGAAAACATCTACCCAATGTACAGGCGTTCGATACAGGGTGATCCAAGGTGTGTAAGTTGGTCTTATTTGTATCATCATTTTGTCACCTCAGTTCGGTGAGGTGAAAATATCACCTATAGCTAGGTAGCTAAGTATAACTATACTGCCACGACTCTGCCTATTTGACAAGAAACCGACTGTTCTAAGAAGCTAATACCGAAGACCTGCTTGATCAGCCAATAAATTAGCTAATAAATCAGCAAGGTAATTAACTAACTGAAACTCTATAAACAAGCGCACAAATTATCGCCCGTTGGGAATAGATAATTCATAATCCTCGATTTGCTTGCCACGGATGAGGACAGTATAATATGCACACGGACTTGATCATAAGCGACAGGTACCATTTGTATGCCAAATTACTGCATTATCGGTGGCGGCCGCCTGGCGCGCCATTTCTCACATTATTTCCGTTTGCTCGGAATACCCCATACTCAATGGCAGCGGACACCTACGGATAACCCCTGCGCAGATAAAACTTTGCTGAAGCAAGTTATTGCTAATGCCAGCCATATTTTATTGTTGATTAGCGATCAAGCTATTACAGAATTTGTTGCTGAGAACGGTTTTCTAGCAGATAAAATTTTGATTCATTGTTCCGGTGCGAATAGTTACCCGTCGATAGCTGGTGTGCATCCACTGATGACATTTGGCGAAGAGCTATACGATTTAGCCACTTATGAAGCTATTCCGATGGTTTGCGAGGCGAGTAGCCGAGTAGACTTCCAGTTCCCGCAGCTTTTCCCTCAGCTTAAAAACCCGGTACATATCATTCCGCCCGAACAAAAAGCGCTATATCACGCGTATTGTGTTTGTGCTGGAAATTTCAGCCAGTTGCTTTGGCAGATGAGTGCGGATGGGATGCAGTCTCGACTGGGTTTGCCGGTGGAAGTGTTAGAACCCTATTTGCAGAAAAGTCTGGAAAATTTTTTCAGCCAGGGGCCGACGGCTTTGACCGGCCCGCTGGCTCGTGGTGATCAAAAAACGATCGATGCCAATCTGGCTGCACTTAAAAACCAGCCTTTAGCGGCTATTTATAAACAGTTTTCAAAAACATTTTTACCCGCAGCTGATCTCAGCACTTCTGGAGAGCATTAAGAATGAATATCCTTGATATTACAAAGCGCAAACAGGCAGGTGAAAAGCTTGTAGTACTAACCTGCTATGACTACTCATCTGCAATGATTCTAAACAATACAGATGTAGATATTCTACTGGTAGGCGACAGCGTGGCGATGGTGCTTCATGGTGAAGAAAACACGCTGCCGGCAGATGTTGAAATGATGGCAATGCACACGCGCATGGTAGCTCGAGGTGCGGCAGATAAATTTATTGTCAGCGACTTACCCTTTATGAGTTATCGAGGTGAGTTGCAAACCAGTATGGATGCAGTCACTGAATTAATTCGTGCGGGTAGTCATGCGGTCAAACTGGAAGGCATTAGCGGTAACAAAAAAATCATCAAACATATCGTGCAATCCGGCGTGCCGGTGATGGCGCATTTGGGGCTGACACCGCAATCGGTTAATGCATTCGGCGGTTTTAAAGTTCAGGGCAGGGATGCAGCAGCCCGCAAGCAGCTAATGAAAGATGCGTTAAAAGCTGAGAAATTGGGGTGCTTTGCCCTGGTGCTGGAGTGTGTACCAGCTGATCTTGCAACAGAAATTTCCAGCAGCCTGAAAATTCCGGTGGTCGGCATTGGTGCTGGTGCCGGAGTCGATGGCCAAGTGCTGGTTTTCCATGATTTATTGGGTCTGGCAGGTGATTTTAAACCGAAATTTTTGCGCCGTTACCTCAATGCGGGCGAACTGATAACTACAGCGGTTAATAATTATGCCAATGACACCCGCAATGGGGATTTTCCCTCAGCGCAGGAGGCGTATGACTGATGCAGGTTTTTAAGTCTTTAGAGCAATGGCAGACATGGCGTGCACAATTGGATACCGCAGATGGGCAATCATTGGGGTTTGTAGCTACGATGGGAGCCCTGCATGCTGGCCATTCATCCTTGATTGCTGAATCCAAGGCGGCTAATTCACACACAGTGGTGAGTATCTTTATTAACCCCACTCAATTTGATCAAGCCGCTGACCTTAGCGCTTATCCCCAGCCACTGGAGCAAGACCTTGAGCTGCTCGAAGAGCTGCAAATAGATGCTGTTTTACTGCCAGATTCAGAGCAAATATACCCGGATAACTATCGTTATAAGGTAACTGAATCCGAACTAAGTGAACGCTTTTGTGGTGCTTCTCGAGAAGGTCATTTTGATGGCGTGCTAACTGTTGTTATGCGCTTGTTCAACCTGGTGCAACCAACCCGTGCCTACTTCGGGGAAAAGGACTGGCAGCAGCTGGAGTTGATTCGCGGCATGGTCGCGGCATTTTTTATGCCGGTTGCTGTGGTGGGCGTAAAAACCCTGCGTGCGCAGGATGGGCTGGCCTTGAGTTCCCGCAACCAGCGCCTGTCTAAGGAAGAGCGCAAACTTGCACCGATTTTTCACCAAATTTTGAAAACTGCAGGTTCAACTGACAGTGCCAGGCAGCAATTAGATGCTGCCGGGTTTGCGGTCGACTATGTGACTGAAGCGGTATTTGACCACAAACTAAGACGCTTGGCTGCGGCGCGACTGGGGACAACCCGGTTGATCGATAATATTTCTATTGATACCGCCAAACAGGCAATGTTACATGAGTAATATTCTATTGCTGATGTCAGGTTCTATCGCCTGTGAAAAAGCCAGCGGCTTGATTCCGGTTTTTCGGGATCGAGGGGATTGTGTTCGCGTTATTCTGACGCAATCGGCAAGTTATTTTGTCAGTTCTAGCAAACTCCTTGAGTTAGGAGCTGATGCTGTATTTACCGATACCTTTGCCCAAAACGAGGAGATGCAGCATATTGATCTCGGGCATTGGGCGGATACAATCGTTATCGCCCCGGCCAGCGCCAACAGCATTAATAAATTGGCCGCCGGGATCGCCGATGATATGTTAACAACCACGCTACTGGCTGCATACAGCCTGAATAAACCCACGCTGATTGCCCCGGCAATGAACTCCCGTATGCTGGCGCATCCTGCAACTCAAGCAAGTATGAAAATCTTACAAAGCTGGGGTTACCAGTTATTGGAAACCGCATACGGTGAGCTAGCTTGTGGTGAAGTTGGCCGTGGGCGGTTGTTGGAGGTTGAACAATTGTTGGTTGCCATTGATGCGATAAAAGAAAAACTAGCGCGGCGGACTGCAAATACAAAAGACCGCGTGCTAATCACAGTCGGCGGCACCCGTGAAGCAATCGACAGCGTGCGCTATATTGGTAATCGCAGTAGTGGTAAAACCGCCAGTATGATTGCAGATCACTTGTCTGCTGCAGGATACGCGGTGACTGCGCTGTGTGCAGCGTCTGCTCAAAAACCTGCATTGGCAGAAGTCATCACTTTTGTAAGTTTTGAAGATTTAGCCGAACAACTGAAACAGCAGCTTAGCTCAGAGAATTTTGTGGCAGTTATTCACCCAGCAGCCGTGAGCGACTATTCTATCGAGGCTTTACTGGGTGCTGATAATCAACCGCTAAGTACCACTGGCGGTAAACTGAGTAGCGAGAATAGCTTGTTGATTCAATTAACACCCAATCCCAAACTATTGGGGCAGCTGCGTGCTTGGTCAAAAAACACCGAAATCAAGGTTGTAGGGTTTAAATTGACCGATAGCCGGGATACCCAAGTGCAACGCCAGGCGGTAGACAAGCTGCTCAGCCAAGATAGTATTGATGCGGTGGTACACAATGATCTTAGCGAAATCACTGAGGAACAACATAGTTTTCATTTTTATACGAAAGCCAGCACCAATACCAGTGCATATAATGGTGCCGCTGAATTATCTACTGGGCTACAGCAATGGATGGAGAAAAGCCTATGATTTTATGTCTTGATATTGGCAACAGCCATATATACGGTGGTGTTTTTGAGCAGGATAAGTTATTGCTACAGTTTCGTAAAAGCTCAAAAACCGGTGCCTCATCGGATGAATACGGTTTGTTTTTGCGCGGCGTGTTGCGGGAAAACAATATTGACCCAGCATCCATTTCACATATAGCCATCTGCAATGTGGTTCCGGAAGTTCAGTATCCGATTAGTGCAGCTAGTCGGAAATATTTTAATATTACCCCCTTTATTCTTCAGGCGGGGGTTAAAACCGAATTGAAAATTCGTTATCGCAATCCACTAGAAGTAGGTGCCGATCGAATAGCCAACGCGATCGCTGCAACAACACTGTACCCGGGGGAGGATGTGATCATCATTGATCTAGGAACTGCGACCACTTTCTGCTTGGTCACCGGCGACAAGAGTTACCAGGGCGGTGTTATCCTGCCGGGCTTGAAATTATCTATGGTTGCTTTAAGTAGTGGCGCATCCCGCTTAGGCAGTGTGGAAATTGTAGGCCGCGGAAATTGCTTAGGTAAGGCCACCAGCGAAAGCATACAGTCCGGTCTTTATAACGGCCACTTGGGTGCCATGCGGGAAATTATTCAACAAATACAGCAGCAGGAGCTTAGCGGTAAGCCAGTTAGGGTAATCGGCACGGGTGGCTTTACCACGCTGTTTGCCGAGGAACAAATTTTTGATGACATTATTCCCGACCTTGTACTGAAAGGCTTGTTTATCGCGCAGAAGTTAAATCTCGACTGATTGGGGCTGGGAGAAAAATTGATCGAACGCTAAACCTTATCATCAACAATCAACAATCAACAATCAACAATCTCTTTATAGGCCCAACTTATCCACGGCATTAACTTTTCCAAATCACTGGATTCAATCGTTGCCCCACCCCAGATGCGTAGTCCTGCCGGGGCATCACGATGGGCGCCAATATCAAAGGCCACGCCTTCCTCAGCCAGCAAAGTAACTATAGCTTTAAGTTGTTTAGCATCGGCTTTCAGGCTCAGGCAAATGCTGGTGTTGGAAATGCTTGCTGGATCTTTAGCAAGGAACTCAAGCCAGTCGTTTTCTGCCACAAATTTCTTGATTACGGCCAGGTTGCTTTCAGACTTTTCAATCATTGCGGCAAGCCCACCTAGACTTTTTACCCAGCCCAATGCATCCAGATAATCAGCCACGCACAACATTGATGGGGTGTTGATGGTTGCGCCTTTAAAAATACCTTCATTGAGTTTGCCATTTTTGGTCAAGCGGAAAATCTTAGGTAGTGGCCAGGGTGGGCTGTAAGACTCTAAGCGTGCCACCGCACGCGGGCTTAAAATCAGCATCCCGTGGGCAGCTTCGCCACCGAGTACTTTTTGCCAGCTGAAAGTCACCACATCCAGCTTTTCCCAAGGCATCTCCATTGCAAAAACAGCCGAGGTTGCATCGCAAATGGTCAGGCCGTCACGATCATCCGCAATCCAGTTGCCATCGGGTACTTTTACACCCGCAGTTGTGCCATTCCAGGTGAAAACCACATCGCGTTGGAAATCCACATTGGAGAAATCGGGTAATTGGCCGTAATCTGCCTCAAAGCAGCGGGTATCTTCGAGTTTGAGTTGGTTTATGATGTCGAAGATCCAGCCTTTACCAAAAGACTCCCAAGCCAGCACATCAACAGCTCTTTCCCCAAGCAAAGACCACAACGCCATTTCAACCGCGCCGGTATCGGATGCTGGTACTAAAGCGACTTTATAAGTTTCCGGCAAGCCTAGAATATCAGCCGTTTCTGTGCAGACTTTCGCCAACCTGGCTTTACCCAGGGCAGAGCGATGAGAACGGCCAAGGGTATCAAGCTGCAGCAACTTGAGGTCGTACCCGGGGCGCTTGGCACAAGGTCCTGATGAAAAATTTGGATTTAGTGGCTTTACTTGAGGCTTCATGGTGGGTCTCTAGATGGACTCGGAGCGTAAGTTTTCCGGATTTGTCTGTAGAGTGGAGTATGCCATTGAATACAGGGTGTAGATAGGGTCTCTGCAGGCAAAAACCAAAATTGCAGGGTTTTACCCAGATTAAACCGATACCTCTAAATATGCTAAGCCCTGTGTCAGGATAGCGAGTGGTGTTATAGTTACAAAAATTCGACTCGGTAGCCGGGTTGCAGTATAAATGGAGAAAATTATATGGCTGGAAAAAGTGAGCGTATTTATATTAAAATTGTTATTGGAGTTGTCCTTGCTGGTCTGTGTATGCTTCCGCTTTCTGCAATGGCTGAAGACTCCGATGAGTGGTCTTATTCAGTTACACCCTATCTGTGGGCAATTGGTATGTCAGGGCAAACTGGCCCTAAAGGTTTCGAGGCAGATGTGGATATGAATTTTGGTGATGTTCTGGACAATCTGGATGGCGCAATTATCATCAATATGGAGGCCAGCAAAGGCAGTTGGACATACTGGTTAGACTTTAATCGTATGAATCTTGTCAACGAAACCGAAGTCTTAGGTGGGCCATCAAGTATCACGCTGGAGCTTACCCAGAAACTATGGGAAATGGTTGCGGCTTACCAACTCGGCAACAATGACAAGCTGCAGGTCTTCGGCGGGATTCGGTCTGTTGATGTTGAAACTCTTATCCATTTTCAGAGTAATGCGCCGATTGGCAGTGATTACAGAGTTAGGATAGGTGATAGCTGGGTCGACCCCATTGTCGGCATTCGAGGAGCCTGGCCGATGAGTGGCAAGTGGGGCTTCAGGGCGCGTGCCGATGTTGGCGGTTTTGGGATAGGTTCAGATTTTAGTTATCAGCTGGCAGCGACTGTAAGCTATCAATTTAGTGACTTGACATCTATGCGATTTGGTTATCGTTATTTAGATATGGACTATGATGATAACAATTTCGTTCTCGATATGGGGGTGTCAGGACTTATGTTGGGAGTGGGTTTCGACTTCTAATAAATAATCGGGCTAACTGTCACCGAAGAAAAGGTGTTGCTTGCTTGCATTGGGGCGAATCAGGGCTGTTTTATGACTCGATTGATAGGGCTCCTAAGCGGAAAGTTTAAATTACACAGACCAATTACCGAAACTGATTTTACCGACTAAAATGATGCAGCAGTAAAACTTTTTCAGGCTAAAGTGGTCTTATTAGTTCATAATTAGTATTGAACGCAATTATCACAGGAGAACCTCATGAGATCTAAGCCATTTTCACTTATTCTTGTTAGTCTGGCGGTTGCAGGATTAGCTTCCTCTACGGTATGGGCAAAAGACGATTTGCCGGCGATTAATGCCGATGGTATGGAATTAGTTAAACATACCAAAATGACCACGGTGTATAAAGACCCGGGTACGGATCTTAGTGGTTATACCAGTTTTATTCTTGAAGATGCCAGTGTGGCCTTTAAAAAGAATTGGAAACGCGATCAAAATAGACAGTCACTGAGTCTTTCCGGCAAGGCAAGTGACAAAGATATGCAGCGCATCAGAGATAAAATAGCCGCTTCTTTCAAAGATGTCTTCGCGAAAGAGTTGGCTGCGGGTGGCTACCAGTTAGTAGACCAAGCAGGTGACAGCGTATTAATTATCAGGCCGGCGATTGTTAATTTGGATGTAAATGCTCCTGATCTTAGAACAGCTTCTCGCACCCGAACTTTTGCAGAATCTGCAGGCGAAATGACCTTGAACCTTGAATTAATTGATTCCTTAACCAATGACAAAGTTGTTGTTGTGAGTGATCGAAAGCGAGATCTAGGGTATGGCTTTACTCAGTGGCGTACCAGTAGTACCAATCAGGCAGATGCTAAACGAATGATGATGTCCTGGGCAAAATCTTTCAGGGAAGCCTTGGATGAAGCCAAAAATTCAGTTCGGCAGGGACTGGATGAGGCGCACGGCAGTCTCAAGTAGTAATAACTGTCTTCACCAGACAAAAGTAATTGCGGGTTTTTTTACCTGCCCGAAAGCCACTCGATAGTATCTCCATCACTGCGTTCAATAGTGATCATTTCAGGCTGTTCGCCTTTCATCCAGATACTACCACTCTTGCGGCTTAAGCCGTCTTCGCTATAGTCAAATCTGAATTGGCGACGCAGGGTTAATCCCCCACGCGCACTACGGGCAACTTTCATGCCGGCTAAGGCGACGCTTTGGTCCAGTAATTGCAACTGATATTGTTTACACAGTCGCGCAACGGCGATGCGTGCGCGATCGCGGGCGCGCATGGTGGTCAACCATGAGGCTGAGATGGCGACCAAGACAATGATAAGTAATAATTCCATGGCATATATTTGGTGGTTGTAGGGCCTGCTTTCAACCCCAACTCCCCGGTTGAGTCTCATCGCCTTTTAGCAGCTTATTTTGGCTATATAATTTACATTTGTTAGGTTTTTAAAATCAATGTCTTGAGTCCATACCCTCGCATTATATTGTTTTGCAGTCGTGTAAATAATACTATCCGCCATTGGTAATTTGTGCTCTAAGCTAATCTTGGCAGCCGCAATAGAAATTGATGGCGTAAGCGCTACAATTTGTCCTTTTTGAATGGCTGCGAGAGCTTGTAACAAGTGATGCTCATCACTTTCGCGAAGTA
>JAKITM010000055.1 GCA_021648045.1 Lysobacterales bacterium | reverse complement strand
CAGCCACTGATTACATGACCACTTGCGTTTTTGCTAAGCACATCATAGCCACTGACTTGAGCGTTGCTTGGTGTTCTGTTATTACACCCTTGGGCCGTACCCACCACCACTTCTTCAATCAATGGATCACTTCCCGTCCCATATGCATCAATGCGAATATTACTTTCATCATAACCAATGCACATCGGTGAATACATCCCAGCAGATCCACGTTGGTACAGAATTCTGGAGTGGCTGAGGTTGGTTTGTAAATTCTGTGGTGGTGAATCAGTGAGACGATTAGCTGCAGGTACGCCAGCAGGGCAAGCTGAGAAATCTGAACCACTAGATATACAATAGGTTTCAGTCGCCAAATACTCAACAGCTTGTGGTCTAGTCGCCACATTGACACAAGCATCATCCCAATCACCTGCTGGATTTTGTACCCGCACTTTGACCGCGTATTCACATTGTTGACTGGCAGCATTCCATCGACTGTTACCGGCACCTTCACAAACAAAAGTATGTGCTGCACGTGGTGCGCCACTGATCTGGCTGTTTTTACTGTTACCCGTGACAGCAAACACACCAGAGTCTGGATCATCAAAATCAAAATGATAAGCAAAATATTGTCCCGTTCGACAAGCCTCTATATCACTACCACCTGAAAAATCTACACAATTTGGATCAACTGATTGTTGGGCACTGAAATACACGGTCTCAGGGGAGATTCCAGCTGGTCTAGATAATATATCTAATGAAGCATTCACACTGCCACCTGATGATTGCATCGAATCACAGCTGGGGTTACTGGCTGCCAGTGCTTCAGTGCTTAACAAAACAGCCAGTAAACACCAGCCCAAACCCACAGATACCTTAAATTTCAGACTCATTGAAAACCCCCAATTATGAATGTATTGAAAACCTCAGTATAGAGTATACAGGACACCATCTATATGATGAAAACAGTGATGATTCACTGATGATGATTAGAACCCTGTGAGTGGCAGCAGTTTTTTATCCCGCCAAGCAATCAAAAGGCTATTATTAACCCGATGGTTAAATACCATTCTTTCAGAGGTTCAAAAAATTGTTGAGCTGAGACTGCTCCCACAAGATTCTTCACATATTCCCGATTTATCGAGGCTTCCTTTACCTGGGCGGCATCTTCATTTGCATAGGAGGTTGGGTCTGTTCTGTTTTCTTGCTTTCATTTGGAGTCTTGGGTGTTGAAGTTTTTGTGGGGCCCCTTGTGCCATCTCCTGCCTGTGGTGGGCAAATACCAGTCCTAGTGCCAACTTATGGTAATATCATATGCATAACTAACAAAGCACAAGCACACTGGTTTAGTTAGTCAAATACTCAAAGAAATGGAGTTCAATATGCAAAGGAAGGCTCTTGCGATACTAATAAGTATATGCTCCATAACCCAAGTGTATGCAGCATCTGATAATGACTTTGTTATCATCATAAAATCCGACAATTCTGGGTTTTCTACCCCCACCCAGTTTACCATTCCAACCACAGGCAGTGGTTATAACTACAATGTCGATTGTAACGATGACGGAACACTCGAGGCCGCTGCTCAGACAGGGAATTACACCTGCGATTATAGCTCTCTAAGTGGTGCTGGTTCCTATACCATCAGAATTGAGGACAACAGTGGTTTAGGCACTGGCTTCCCCAGAATCCATTTCAATAACACCGCAGACAGGCGAAAAATCACCGCTGTCCTTCAGTGGGGAAATGGGACTTGGTAGAGCATGGAAAGTGCTTTTTATAGTGCTGAGAACATGACCGTTGTGGCCACTGATCTGTCTGCAGTAACAAGTATGGCACGAATGTTCCAGGGAGCCAGCTTGGCTAATCCTGATACCAGCGGCTGGAATACCATCACCGTTACCGATATGAACCGGATGTTTATGTTTGCAACTGTGGCTAACCCCGATACCAGTAATTGGAATATCTCGCTGGTAACCAATATGGTTCTTATGTTTTCCGGGGTAACGCTACCATCAGGCTCCTATGATACGCTGCTAATCGGATTTAGTAATCAGAGCGTACAAAGCAATGTTATGTTTGATGGCGGTGGTAGCCAAGTATGTAGCATAGAGGGAATGAATGCCAAGAATAGTTTAATCAGTTCTGATGGCTGGGTAATTAGTGACGGGGGTCTGTGTGGCGAGATAGACTCCGTATTTAACAGCGGCTTTGAAAGCCTGTGGTTTTGGAGTGCTAATTTCATGTATCAACCAATACTGATCAAAACAGCTTAGCTATTACAGATCCGGTGATCTAGCATTGGCAGGGGAATGTGTAGGCTACCTCAAATAGTACGCTGGGTGCAGATGTTTACAAGCACACTATAAGTGCACCAGCACTTGAACTATAGCAGTCAAACTCAAATGCGTTGCTGAGCTGATTGTCACCTAGCGTGAACGGCTTATATTCGGGGTCAGGCCAGAATGGCACTTACTTAAGGCTTAAAACACCGTATAGCGTCATCCTTGCCATTCGGCTCAGACCACAATTGATTACTCTTCAACTCTTGAGTCAATCAACCCCGCCAAAAAACTAGCAAAGGGAATAATATTCTGATTTACACTGGCTTCTTCCAGTGCAGCCATATATTCGATTCGTTGTTCAACCGGAACAACCATCCATGAATAGCCGCCACTAGCCAGCATGACATTCATTAAAAACCGACACATACGACCATTACCATCCATGTATGGATGAATGTAGACAAAAAAGTAATGTCCAAGCACCACTCTGACAACAGGTTCTTCTTCGTTTTGTAGCAGATCAAAAAAAGTAGGGATTAGCTCCCTCACAGCTTGATAATTTGGGGGCACATGCATTGATCTGCGAATATAGACAGGATGATTGCGATAACCTGCTAAATCCGTTGCTTCGAGAATGCCTGCTGCGACACTTGGCGCAAATAACTCTCTGTACCATTTTTCATGCTCAGCTTCTGTTACAGTGCCAGCAATAGCTCCATCCGTTTTTTTACCGAGGACTTTTCCAATACTTTCTTTTACTGTTTGAAATGCTTGCCAGTAGCCGCGTGCTGCCAACACATTTGTTTGATTGTGATCATTCTCATCAGAATCAGGACCCCAATTGCCACTACGCACTCGTTCAATTAATTCTGTGGTGACCTGGTAGCCCTCAATCGATAATGAGTGGTATGCATCGGTTATATAAATACCCCCAGAATAAAGCGTACCATGCGGTACTTTCGCCTGCTGGTTCCTCAGGCAGAGATGAGATATACCATCCTTTCATCACTTCCTTGATGAACCCGTTTTTAAGCAAGCGTTCGCGATGAGTACGAGTTATATTTTTTGCACGAATAGCAACGATGCCCTGATCTTGAATTGACTTCAAGGCCTCTAAAGATTGTGCTAGCTTGTCCGATGGTGTGGCCATGACTTTACCTGTTTTTAGCTTGAACGCTTATCTTATATTTAGGTTATTGTGCTAACTATTTGGTTTTGGTGCAGGAGGGTCGTATGCTGAAATAGACTCCTGTCTGTTGATTTCTATTTGAAAATGACCCAGTATGGTCTGGTATTGAATAAGAATCGCCTTCCCAGCTCCCCCAGCCGGGCCTTTATTCCGCTTGAAACCTCGGTAGTATTGTTGCCAGCATTTTCAAACGCTGCACCGGGTCTTCAAGCTCCAGCAGCATCTGCTTTTCAGCCACTTCCATCGGCAGGAGTTCCGCCAGACGAAAGCCTACAAAACTGGCATTTTCGCAATCTTGCGGTCGAAATTGCGGGTAGTCGGCCTGGGCTTTTTCCATATAGCGAGCGATAAGCTGCACGATAACAGCATAATCAAGCGGGACTTGTGTGAGTGGTTCTTCAGGTAGCCAGTCTACTTGCGCAACTAACTGACCATCATGCAGGCAGCGGGTACGCTGTATCTGAAAGCGGCGGCCACCACGAAACTTTAAGCGCAGACCACCACTATCGGTTTGTGAATAGTCTTCGATAATAGCCTCAGTACCCAGGCGCATATGCCGGGCGGCATTTTCTCCCTCGGCGGGATGAAATAGGCAGAAACCGAAGCTGCCCTCGCGCGCGCGGCGTAACTGTCCTATTTCCCGGAAATCGTTAAAACAAACTTGAACCAGGCTGCCAGGGAATAAAACCTCCGGGCGGCTTAGCAGTGGTATTTCAGAGGCTTTCAAGCTGGTTTAAGGCATCAACAAAGCGCTGCGGTGCTGCGTTGAAACCACCGTTACTCATAAAAATAACTAGGTCTCCGCTGCGTACTTCATCCAGTATTCTGCTTAACAGCGTATCCACATCTGTCACTACACCGCCTTCTGCACCGGCTTTTAAAATAACTGAAACCGGGTTCCAGTCGATGTCATTATCTGTTTTCAGCCAGACCCAGTCTGCCGCCGTAAATGCGGGGCCAAGGTCATTACTGTGCACACCTGAGCGCATAGTATTACTGCGGGGCTCCATTGCAACCAGTATCCTGCCGTTGCCGGCCTGGCGACGCATGCCTTCCAGCGTCAGGCGAATGGCTGTTGGGTGGTGTGCAAAATCATCAAAGACTTTTACCCCATGAACTTCGCCTTTGAGCTCCATCCGCCGGGCCACACCTTTAAATTCAGCAAGCGCGGCTATGGCCTGTTCAGGAGGAATACCAACAGCATTGGCGGCTGCGATTGCAGCACAGGCATTCATGGCATTGTGTCTGCCGTTCATTTGCCAATGCAGCTCGGCTATTTCGTTGTCTGCATAGGAAAAACGCAGGTGCCGACCACCCGGCGAGAGCATTTCTACAAACCAGTCAGGGTTATGGCCCAGGCCGAAGCGCTGTAACTTGGACCAGCAACCTCGCACAAGAACATCTTCCAGATTTTCTTCCTCGGCATTACTGATAATTGTGCCTTCGCCCGGAATGGTGCGCACAAAATGGTGAAATTGGGTTTTAATCGCTTCAAGATCAGGGAAAATATCAGCATGATCAAATTCAAGGTTGTTCAGCACCGCAATCCGCGGTCGATAATGCACAAACTTTGAACGTTTATCGAAAAATGCGGTGTCATATTCATCAGCTTCGACCACAAAATACTTATCCCCGTCGCGCGCTGAAATACCGAAATTAGCCGGTACCCCACCAATCAGAAAACCCGGGTTTAAGCCAGCAAACTCAAGAATCCATGCCAGTAAACTTGAAGTTGTGGTTTTTCCATGGGTGCCGGCAACGGCCAACACGGTTTTACCTGCAAGATAATTTTCTCCCAGCCAGCGCGGACCTGAGGCGTAGGGAATCCCGGCATTAAGCACATATTCAACCGCTTCATTGCCACGAGATAATGCATTGCCAATGATGACAAGATCCGGATGTGGTTGCAGATCGGCTGCGTGGTAACCTTCAAACAGCTTTATCCCCTGAGCTTCTAATTGGGTGCTCATCGGTGGATAAGTGTGCTCGTCTGAGCCACTGACGGTATGTCCGGCTTTAACCGCCAACGCCGCCAGTCCCCCCATAAAAGTGCCGCAAGCACCAAGTATATGTATATGCATCAGTTCAGAATACCACGCTGATTATTATTGTGTAGTTGTAAATGCTAAGGCAATAAAATAAGCGGCAAAAAACAAACCCACTGCCAGACCTACACCAGCCATCATGGTAATCGACAAGGCGTGTTTATAGATATTGCCCTTGACTGCAAAACTCCAGGCCATTAACGCCAGCAGTAAACCGCCACCGCTTTTCCCGTCACTGCTTAATGAAAGCTGTAGAATAGGTGAAACCATTAAGGCAAACAAAAACCCGGTTCCAAATAACGCTGTCAGAGTCTGGTTGATCCGCGCAGAGCGCTTTGCCAGCTGCAGCACAATAACCACCAGCACCACTTGCAGAATGATATCCAGACTGGCGGCAAAATTGCCACTGACAACCATATCAGATGATGTTTTCAAACTTTTAATGATGGCAAGCTGATAAAGGTTCAATGCGTAGTTTGCGAAAATAAATACTAACAGCCAGAACATTCCGTTAGGCAGATCCTGCGGGCTCTTACGAAGCAGTAGAATACTTATCAATGTATCGAGGATTTTAAGCACGATGGATAATTTGCCGAATGATCTGCTGAATAGCTTGCCGAGTAATTTGCCCGCCGATTTTTTGTCTGCCGACAAGAGCCTGAATGCCTGTGGACTGGAGTGCCCGCAGCCGGTGTTGGAATGTCGTCAGCAATTTGAAAAAATGAACCCTGGGCAAACGCTCTACATCATTGCCGATGACCCGAACACCCAGCTGGATTTTGAAGTCTACACCATGCGTAGTGGTAATCAGTTGGTCGCCACCCATGCTGGCACAGATGGCTGCTTTCATTATTTGATCAGGAAGCGGGCGCGTCAGCCTGCTTAAGTGCAGCACTGATTCGCGAATATACTGCATCGATGCTACCCACGCCCAACACCTGGGTAAGTACACCGTGCTTACTATAATGGGCTGATACCGGTGCGGTTTGCTCTGCATATATCTGCAAGCGCCGACGCACTACCTCTTCCGTATCATCACTGCGATCTTCAAGCTCGGCGCGTTTGGAAATTCGTTCTATAATTTGTTCATTATCGACAGCGATATCGATGGCTTCTTCAACCGGGATTCCCATGCGCGACAACAACTCATCCAAGGCTTCAGCCTGAACCAGGTTGCGTGGATAGCCATCTAGTAAAAAACCATCACGGGCATCATCACGCCCCAGACGCTCTTCGATCAGGCCCAGCATAATGTCATCAGAAACCAGCTGGCCACTGGACATGACTTCTTTCACTTGGATACCAAGTTCAGTACCAGCGGAAACAGCTGCCCTGAGCAGTTCGCCGGTTGAGATATGCGGAATATTTAGGTCTTCAGATAGCAATTTAGCCTGTGTTCCTTTACCGGAACCGGGGGCACCCAGTATTACAATACGCATGTTCTGGTTCTCTCTAATATTTTTTTAGACAGTGGATTTAAACCCCGGAACCATTCCGGGAAAATAATAATTTAACCGATTGGGTGTATTATAAAGCAATGCCATGTTGAATGAAAAATAATGAGGTTCGGTAAATGACTAAAAAGAACATTTTGTATGCCCAGTCTGGGGGTGTCACCCCGGTAATTAATGCTACCGCTTGCGGGGTTATTGAAACCGCACGCCTACATCGAGATAAAATTGGTAAAGTTTATGCTGCCCATAACGGCATTATCGGCGCCCTGCATGAAGAACTCATAGACACTTCCAGAGAAACTCGAACCGTCATCAGCGGCTTGCGGCATACGCCCGGCGGGGCTTTTGGCTCATGTCGCTTCAAGCTAAAATCGATGGATGAAAATCACGCCGAGTATGCACGCCTGATAGAAGTGTTTAAAGCCCATAACATCGGCTACTTTTTTTATAACGGTGGCGGCGATTCTGCCGATACCGCTTACAAAGTTTCACAGATCAGCGGCAAGCTTGGCTTTCCTGTCAGTTGCATCGGCATACCTAAAACCATTGATAACGACTTGCCCATAACCGATAACTCCCCAGGCTTTGGCTCGGTCGCCAAATATGTTGCCGTATCCATTATGGAAGCCAGCCTCGATGTTATGTCGATGAGTTCGTCCTCTACCAAAGTCTTTATTATGGAAGTCATGGGCAGGCATGCAGGCTGGATTGCGGCAGCTGGCGGTCTGGCACAACGGGATGAAGGTGACCCACCCCATATCATCTTGTTCCCGGAAGTACCTTTTGACCAACGCGCCTTTCTTAAAAAAGTACGCTACTCGGTAAACACCTATGGTTACTGCTCGATTGTAGTTTCTGAAGGTGTGCGCAATAAGCGCGGTAAATTCCTCGCCGATGCCGGTACCCGCGATGCTTTCGGGCACGCGCAGTTGGGCGGTGTAGCCCCGGTGGTTGCCAATCTGATTCGCGACAAACTTGGTTATAAATATCACTGGGCGGTATCAGATTACCTGCAACGCTCGGCGCGCCATATTGCCTCAAAAACCGATGTAGAACAGGCCTATGCTGTAGGCAAGGCTGCAGTTGAATATGCAGCGGCGGGCAAAAGCGGCATTATGCCGGTAATTAAACGACTTTCCGACCACCCCTATCGCTGGAAAATTGAAGAAGCGAGTTTAAGCCGGGTCGCCAACCGTGAAAAAATGCTGCCCAAACGCTATATTACCAAGGACGGCTTCGGCATAACCCCTGCCGCGCGCAGATACCTTGAGCCGCTGATTCGCGGTGAAGATTATCCGCCTTACGGTAAAGACGGCTTGCCTAAATATGTTTCTTTGAAGAAAGTAATGGTGCCAAAAAAATTACCGAAGTTTAAAGCCAGCGGTAAGTAGTGCAACTTGAGTATGCCCTTTCCGAGGAAGCTCTGGGCGACCTTGCCGCTGAACTAAGCCCTCTAATCCGGCGTTGCGAAGTTGATCTGAAAAATCCTCGACATGGGGATTTTCCACGCTGGAAAGCCGTGCTTGATGCACTGCCACTCGCAAGCCCAGCGACAAACTATCAACAAGCAGCCGTTCTATTAGGCGAGCCCTGCGCAGAGCAAAACTCACTCAAAGATCAGTTAATGGGCCTGCACCCCTGGCGCAAAGGGCCATTTACGCTTGGCGGCATTGATATTGACTGTGAGTGGCGCTCCGATTGGAAGTGGGATCGGCTAGCGCCGCATTTAGGCTCATTGCAAGACCAGCGAATCCTCGATATTGGCTGTGGTAATGGTTACTTCGGCTGGCGGATGCTCGGAGCCGGCGCAAAACAGGTCATCGGCATAGATCCCAGCCTGCTGTTTGTGATGCAGTATTTTGCCTGCCAGCATTTTGCCGGCACTCAAACTGCCAATGTTGTTCTACCCCTGGGTATTGAAGACTTACCCGAAACGCTTAGCGGCTTTGACCGAGTTTTCTCCATGGGCGTATTTTATCATCGGCGCTCACCGGTTGAGCACTTGCTGCATCTGCATAGGCTTTGCAAGCCGGGCGGACAGGTGATTCTTGAGACCCTGGTTATCAAAGGTGATGAAAACCAAGTATTAGTTCCCGCAAACCGTTACGCCAGAATGCGCAATGTCTGGTTTTTACCCAGTAGCGAAGCGCTGCTAAACTTAATTCGACGCGCCGGCTTCAAAACCGTCGAGTGTGTCGATGAAACCACCACCAGTATTGGCGAACAGCGCAGCACAGAATGGATGCAATTTGAATCGTTTGCTGAATCACTGCAGGCAACAGATAACACCAAAACCATTGAAGGCTATCCGGCCCCGCGCAGGGCGATTTTCATTGCCAGCAAGTAAGCCGGATACTGGGGCTAGTGGATAACTACTGATACCTATAGATACAGTACCATCGGCCGCAACTTTGAGGCCCTGACCGGATTGAAAAGCACTTAGGGAGACAATAAAGTTATCAGAAACTTGGGGGTGATGTTTATAATTCTCAGCAAATAGACTACCGCTTATTGTGATCAAAAGGAGTAGTACGCTTGCTTTTATACTCATAGTGGATACCAGTGTTGTGGTAGTTAGGGCTAGCATCCGTTGATAAAGTCATGGTCGTTTTATACACAGTTTCTGTTTTTGATTAAATAAATTTGTTTTATCTGCTCAGCCTTATACAAGGAATGTAGCACCATGCTGAGTTGGAATCGTGATATTTTTAATGAAAATAACTTCCTTTGACCTACCCGTTCGTGCGCTTATAGACTCTAGGTCTCCACGGGTGGTGGCAGGCATGGAGGCGGTTTTCCAAAACCTGCTGGGACCCGCTGATACGGCAGCTGCCTGATTATCCTGACTGCCATAATTCTTATTTTTACCCGATGGCTAAACCGCTGATTATATTAATTTTTAAGCTAAAAACTCCCGTTTACGCAATCGGGCAATCATCAGGCTAACACCCTGCAATAATTTCCGCAGCGGTGTAGGCAAATCATCCCAGTCCATACTGTCCATGGTGTTTTTGATTCCCAGCCCGAGCTCGGTATCACCTTCTATTCGGATTTTGCGTTGGAAAAAAAGAGTGTCAGGATCTGCTTGGCGGGTTGCCAGCAGGAGAAAATCAGGGCCCTCCCCACTTATGCATACATCACCGACCCGTTGGCGATCTATTGGCTCAAACTCATCTTTACCCACCCGGATCAGCCAGTCGATCTGCAAATCCGTCACTTTTATCCTAACTATTGAACCTTCCAGAAACTCCAGCTCACCCTGCTCAAGCGGCTCTCGGAACGCCTGGTTAAGGACGATGGAAAGCGCCCTTTTCTGTGCAGAATAAGGAATGAGGCGAGCGGGAATGCCCACAATTTTTTTGGCAACGAGTTTAAAGCTTTCAGGAATTGGTAGCATGGTGTGACCTGATATGGGTAGAGGGGTAGTATATTTCGCTGTTGCTGATTAGCACTGACGCAGGTCAATGTAATTATATTTTCTTTCCATAAACTGTAGTTCTAACAGCCTTTAAACTGGAATATATTATGGAACTGGTCTGCCCTGCGGGTAACTTACCATCACTAAAAGCCGCCATCGACAACGGTGCTGATGCGGTTTATGTCGGTTTTAAAGATGATACAAACGCGCGTCACTTTACCGGCCTCAACTTTACTGAACACAGTTTTGAAAAAGCCATTGACTACGCACATGAGAAGGGCCGAAAAGTTTTTGTTGCAATTAATACCTTCCCTCAACCCAGTGGTTTTAAGCGCTGGAAAGCTGCTGTAGACCGGGCAGCCGAATTCGGTGTTGATGCCTTGATTCTTGCTGATATTGGTGTCCTCGACTACGCCCGCGAGCACTGGCCGGAAATGCGCCTGCACTTATCTGTACAGGCCTCAGTCACCAGTGCCGAAGGCATTGGCTTCTATCACCAGAACTTCGGTATCCGGCGTGTCGTCCTGCCACGGGTTTTATCGGTCAGACAGGTCGCCCATGTTATATCTCAGTCACCTGTTCCAGTTGAGGTGTTTGGCTTTGGCAGCCTGTGTGTAATGGTCGAAGGCCGTTGTCTTTTATCTAGTTATGTCACCGGCAGGTCGCCCAATACTTATGGCGCCTGTTCACCAGCATCGCATGTACGCTGGGAAGAGACAGAAGGTGGTACCAATACCCGCCTTAATAATGTGCTGATAGACCACTATGCGGAAGGTGAAAAGGCGGGCTACCCAACGCTGTGCAAAGGCCGCTTCCAGGTTGGCGAAAATACTTTTTACGCCATTGAAGAGCCTACCAGCCTGAACACTTTGTCGCTATTACCAGAACTCAGGGATATAGGCGTAAGTGCGATTAAGGTTGAAGGCCGCCAGCGCAGCCCGGCCTATGCAGCCCAAGTCACGGCCGTGATGCGTGCAGCCATTGATGATTGCCTACTTAATACCGAGAGCTATCAACCTAAAGCACAATGGATGCAGGAGCTGGCTGAAGTTTCAGAAGGCTCTCAGACCACCCTCGGCGCCTACCACCGACCCTGGCAATGAGTATGCAAACAATGAAGCTATCCATCGGCCCCATTCAGTATTTCTGGGAACGCCAGCAGGTGTTGTGTTTTTACCAGCAGGTTGCCGACAGTCCCGCAGAAATCATCTACCTGGGCGAAGTAATCTGCTCAAAACGCCGATTGGTAAAGACCAAGGACTGGATTGCTATTGGCGAAGAACTCAGGCAAAGCGGTAAAGAAGTTATTTTGTCTTCCCTGACATTACTGGAGGCCGCCTCAGAAACCGGCGCCCTGAAAAAACTCTGCAATAATGAAGATTTCATGGTCGAAGCAAATGATATTTCAGCCGTCCAGCTATTATCAGCTGCCGGCAAGGCATTTGTTACCGGCCCTAGCGTAAATATATACAATCAGCACAGCCTGCGGTTACTTGCCGCTAAAGGCCTGAAGCGCTGGGTGCTTCCGGTTGAGCTGGGTCTGAAAACCCTCGCAGATATGCAGGCCGCACGGCCCGCGGGTATAGAAACAGAAGTATTTGCTCTGGGCCGCCTACCGCTGGCCTATTCTGCACGCTGTTATACGGCACGCTCCCACAATCTGCCCAAAGACAACTGCCAGTTCAAATGCCTGGACTATCCGGATGGGCGCATGCTGAAAACTCGCGAAAACCAGGAGTTTCTGATTCTAAATGGCACCCAAACCCAGTCAGCTCTCACTCACCAGGTATTGGAGAAACTCCCTGAACTAGCCAAGCTCGGTGTGGATGTCCTCAGGATCAGCCCACAATCCAGCAACACCCTTGAGATTATTGAAATCTTCGATAGCGCACGGAAAGCACCCGAGATAAAACCCACGGGTGATGAACTGCTCAAATTACTGCCAGCCGGCGCTTGCAATGGCTATCTGGTTGGTAAAGCAGGTTTGGATTATGAAGTTAACCCGGCTGCTTGACCACCACCATCGACAGGTGAATAGAAAGGCATGGAGCGATCTCCGTCAGTTTTCTAATGCGCTGGCAAATTCAGGACAATTAAAACCAGTCCCCCAGTTGGTCTCGCCCCGTCTGCAGCTCACGGAGCTCTGTCACCGCAGCCTGATTAATAACGGCCCCGCACTCTTATTTAATAACCTGCAGGGCCACACTATGCCAGTGCTGGGAAATTTATTTGGCAACCAGCAACGAGTGCTAGCAGCGCTGGAACTGGAAAACCGTGAGGGTCTGCGCGAACTGGGTCAGGAATTCGCCTTTTTAAGGAATCCCAGCTTGCCCGAAAGCCGGCAAACTATCCTTGATACAGTCCCGGAATTTGCACGGTTGGCACATATTACACCCGTAAGGAAAGCATCCGCCCCCTGGCAGGCACAAGTCATTGAGGGTACGGATGTCGATCTAGGGGACTTGCCCATATCAACCAGCTGGCCGGATGATGCCGGGCCAATGATTACTTGGGGTATGGTGATCACCCGCGGCCCCAACAAACCACGGGTTAATCTGGCTATCTATCGCCAGCAACTGATTGGTAAAAACAAGTTAATCATGCGCTGGCTGCCACACCGTGGTGGGGCCCAAGATTTGCGTGAATTTCAGCTGGCGCACCCGGGCAAGCCCTTCCCGATTGCAGTCGTTATAGGGGCCGACCCGGCAACTTTGTTGGCAGCTGTAACACCGATACCGGATACCCTCTCAGAGTATCAGTTTGCCGGTTTGTTGCGCGGCCGCAGGAGCAGGGTCGTAGAATCCACCCTAAGCGGATTACCGATTCCACAAGGTGCTGAAATTGTCCTTGAAGGTCATATTCAACCCGGTGAGATGGCCACAGAAGGCCCGTTTGCTGATCATACCGGCTACTATAATTCCACTGCGGATTTTCCGGTATTTACCGTGACCCGCATCAGCCAGCGTGAAAACCCGATCTATCTATCTACCTATCTGGGCAAACCCGGCGAAGACGAACCCTCTATCATGGCATCCGCCCTGAACGAAATGTTTATCCCGCTGCTGCAGGCACAGTTCCCCGAAGTAGTTGATTTTTATCTGCCACCGGAGGCCTGCTCCTACCGTGTAGCTATTGTCAGTATTCGCAAGCATTATCCCGGACATGCACGCCGCATCATGTTCGGTATCTGGTCGTGGTTGCGGCAATTCACCTACACAAAAACTATTATTGTGACTGACGATGATATTAATATACGCGACTGGAAAGAAGTGATCTGGGCCATCTCCACCCGTGCTGACCCTGTACGCGATACCGTACTGGTAGAAAACACCCCAATTGACTACATGGATTTCGCCAGCCCCAAGCCTGGATTAGGTGGCAAAATGGGTATTGATGCCACCAATAAAATTGCCGCTGAGACCGACCGCCTCTGGGGCCGGGTCGCGAGCATGGACCGCGTTACCAAAAAGCAGGTAGAAGATATTGCCCAAGCACTGGGTATTTAAAATGCTGCATAACAACACCTAGTCATGGCTGTTATTGGTCAGCGCTGCAGTCTACTGTTGGGCGGGTTTCCGTTAATGTACAAACCCCTAATCGCCAACCCGGATGCCCAAAGCAGCCTGCGGGAATAACTATCTTGATCCCAAAGTTAATTTGACCGACTGAGTTTCACCGCCACGGCTGAAACGAAACTCAAGCTGGTCGCCCGGTGCGTATTGCTTTAACAGGTTTGAATAGCTGCGCAAATCACTTACTGGCTTACCATCCATTGCAATTATCACATCACCCTTGCTTATTCCCGCCTTGGCTGCAGGCGAATCAGCACTTACTGCACCAACAGACATGCCCTTCCCACTGAAGGCGAAGTCCGGCATGATGCCCGTGCTAACGCGCCGCCCACCAGTGGTGGGCTTAGTTACTTTGGGTTTGTCTGCCCCAGCAACTTTCCCAGTAATTTTTTTCTCACCCTGATATTCCATTGGATCCGGACGCACACTTAAGTATTCAACCCCCTCTCTAACAATTGCCGCCACTTTGACCAAGCCCTTGTAATCAATTTTATCAGCGGTATCACCCGGCTTGTGATAGTCAGGACTGGCCCCGGCGAAGAACTGCACACCCGGTACACCCGCCTCAATAAAGGCGACCTGGTCACTGGAGGAAATATCCTGAGTGGGTAATTCGGTTTGCACCCCGGTTACAAAGCTGG
>JAKITM010000167.1 GCA_021648045.1 Lysobacterales bacterium | reverse complement strand
AATGCCATATACAAAATAGGGTCATTTGATGTAAAGTCTTGTTTGAAAGCCACTTGAGTCATTTGTTTTCTCCGATTTTGTTTGGATCTTAGAGGATACGACTTTTGTGGCTTTCATAGTATCTACCTTTCCCTATAGCCTAGGGACAGCAGGCACATAGCAGTGTCATGGTTCTTAGTGGTTCTCAGGTTTTGAGAAGACTCCGTGTTCTTATAGCTCCATAACCAAGGAGCAGAGCATGAAAACAATAAAACTATCCCCCCCGAACGGTAATTATTATCGGACACCCGCATCAGTATGGAAGGCATTTAGCCTACGCGGGAAGTTTCGTGATGTTCTGACTATAGCCGGTGGCACACTAGGGCTGTGCGCGTTTATGTTTGTGCTTTATTTAATGGTGCTAATCAGCAGTAGGGCAATACAGCCATTCATTGGCTGATTACTGTCAGGCCAGTAGGTCTAGGTCAGCGGAGTTATCCGTAAACATTTTGCGGACAAAGGAGCAACTGGGTATGACCTTGAGATTGTTTTTGCGTGCATAGCCGATCATCTGCCGGTATAAATCCTGGGCAAGGCCTTCACCGCGATGATCGGGGCTAACCCAGGTGTGGTTAACATCTATAATATTATTTGCCAATTTGACAAATGTCATTTTTGCATAATCAGCGATATAAAACTTACCGTCGGTTGCTGATTCACTAAAGTTGTTAGTGGGCATTTTATTTCCGGTGTTTTCCGCCATCCCAACCGCCTTGGCTGAGTACCCGCTCACCCATGGCGATAGGCGCTTCTTCAATCTCGGTTGCCATTGAATCGTTCCAGCGATTGAGAAAGCCATAAAGGCTGATAGCGGCCAGCATCTCTACGATTTGGTCGTCGTCCCAGTGGGCTTTCAAGTTACTCATAATTTCGTTGTCGACACCATTTGGAATGGTGCCTGCGGCGAGGGCATAGTCGAGGCCAGCGCGTTCGGCTGGGGTATATAGCGGGCTGGTTTGATACTCCCAGATAGCATCAAGTTTTTCCTGGCTGACAGCATGTAAATTTGCCGCTATTAACGAGTGCGCCTCGCAGTACTGGCAACCAGCAGCACGGCTGGAAAAATGTGCTAGCAGGCGTTTAAAGCCCGGATCAACAGTGCCGTTAGGATCCATAACCGCCTCGGTTAGAACACCGAATGCTTTAACAATAGCAGGCCGGCGTTGCATGGTTAATAGGCTGTTGGGAACAAAACCAAGAATTCGTTCAAAAATTGCGAAATCTGCGGCTAGTTCCGGGGTGGTTTCTGCTGGGAGGGGTTCGATGTGTGCCATTAGTTTTCCTGATAAAGCATGCGTGGCGGCCTATGGTTCAGTAAGGTCCAGCCGCGAGAGTATTAAAATACAGCGATCAGGCGGCAGCGCTACTATTAACGCTTGCCGGCTGGACTTTTTGTGGTCCATTGAGAATCGCATCACGGGTTGCAGTGACAATCAAATCAACTTCTTTGCTGCTGATATAAAAGTGCGGGGTAAAACGAATGGAGTTCTCACCGCCATGAATAACATTCACACCCTGTTTACGCATATATTCTTCACTGGAACCTGCGCCATAGCCTTTGTAAATCGCGCCATCAAGTTCAACACTTAATAGCAGACCAGTGCCTTGAATTTTGGTGATTTTTCCGCCCATTTCAATCTTCAATTGAGCGAATTTCTGCATAAATTCAGCCCCACGGTCACGAATATTATTACGCAATTCGGGGGTGATAGATTCGAGTACAGCACAAGCTACATCCAGCGCTCTGGGGTTGCTAGTCATAGTGTTTCCATACACACCTTTGCGATATATAGCCGCAGTTTCTGCGGTCATCGCCAGCACTGAGAATGGATATTGACCGCCATTAAGAGCCTTGGAATAAGTTTCCATATCCGGTGCATCGAGGTGTTCAAAACCTGGGTAATCAACAATGGAAAGCACCCCATGGGTACGGATACCCGCTTGGATGGAATCTACCAAAAAAAGACAACTGTGTTCACGGGTTAACTCGCGGGCACGGGCATAAAATTCGCTGGTAATGGCGATTCCGGGATTACCTTCACCCATCACCGGTTCCATGAAAAAGGCTTCTATAAATACATCATTAGATTCCGCCCATTCAAATACCTGTTCCAGTTGCTGGATGTTATTTGGCTCAACGGTGATCAGACTGTCATTGTCGCGAAACGAAGCCAGATGCTTGATGTAGTTGGGTCGGCTGGAATCAGAGAACTGTGCCGGGCGATCGGTACGCCCATGGAATGCGCCGCTCAATCCCAGTTTACGAATTTTACGGCAAGCCTTCGGCCCTTGCGGGTCGGTCATTAACTTAGCATTGATATCTGCAATGCGAGCGGCAACCGTAACCGCTTCCGAACCGCTGTTCATACACAAAAACTTTGCGAAGGGGCTGCCGCCTCGGCTATGCCCAATTTCCTTGAGC
>JAKITM010000054.1 GCA_021648045.1 Lysobacterales bacterium | reverse complement strand
ATGCCGTGTGCCCGACTCAGGGCCTTTTCTACAGCCTGCTTTTTAAATGATTGATTATGTATTGTACGCATTATTGTCTACCTCTTAATGAAATATTAGAGGCGACAACTATCCTGACACAGGGGGGTAGGGAGGCATACTTGTTCTACTATAGGTGCAGAAATTGCTACGGCTTCCGTAGCGCTTAACATCGGCGCTCATATTATTGCCTATACCGATAGAATGGTGCGTAAAGAATCTGGTCTCTCTCCCCCGCTTGCAATTACTATTGTGCAAGCATTACCCTCTGATGACTTCGTAACCACATGGAAAACCGACAACCCTGGTAGAACCAATAACTCATCAGTGGAGATACTGATGAGTGGTGGTCCTTATGATGTGGACTGGAATAATGACGGAGTTTTTGATCAGTTTAATCTTGTCGGGCCGATTACTCATGATTATGGAATGGCTGGTACATACACAATTAGAATTCGCGGCTCTCATTCCTTTATTTTCTTTAGAGCTGTTGGTGATAATGAAAAAATACTTTCTCTTGATCAATGGGGAACGAATTCATGGGTGTCAATGAATCTTGCTTTTTATCAAGCGATAAATTTAAAAGTTCTTGCCGTTGATATACCTGATTTTTCGGCTGTAACCGATATGAGTGTTATGTTTATGGGTGCATTGTTAGCAAATCCTGACACCAGTAACTGGAATACATCGGCAGTAACCGATATGAATTTGATGTTCGTTAATGCCACTTCAGCTAACCCAGATACCAGTGGCTGGGATACATCAGCAGCAGTTAGTATGTCAAAAATGTTTCAGGGTGCGATCTCAGCTAACCCAGACACCAGTGGCTGGGATACATCAGCAGTAGTTAGTATGTCCAGAATGTTTCAGGGCGCGACCTCAGCTAACCCAGATACCAGTGGCTGGGATACATCTTCAGTAATAAACATGTCATACATGTTTCAGGGCGCAACCTCAGCTAACCCAGATACCAGTGGCTGGGATACATCTTCAGTAGCAGATATGGCAGGGATGTTTGCTGGTGCTACCGCTTTTAATCGAGATATAGGCTCATGGAATGTAACCTCACTGAGGCATGCAGAATATATGTTTGCAGGTATAGCCCTATCCACCGCCAACTACGAAAGTCTGCTGGTCGGTTGGAATGCTCAAGCACTTCAATCCCGTGTGTTTTTTAGTGGCGGCTATTCAAGATATTGCTCAGATGAAGCAGATGCCGCCAGAACCAATATGTGGGTATCTTATAGATGGAGTATTACTGATAGCGGAAGAAGATTCTGTCCGCCAGCAACTCCAGTCGTTGCCCCGGATCTTACCCCAGCAACAGATACTGGGGTGTCCAATAGCGACGATATTACCGCCAATAGTTCCCCTGAGTTTGCGGTGGTCTGTTCAGCCATTGGCAATACCATCAATTTGTATACAAACCTGCCTGCAGAAAACACGGCTATAGGAACACATGTGTGTACCTCTGTTGGTGCCGAAATCGCTGTGACTACGGTGGTGCTTATTGATAGCACTCATACTATTAGTTATGTTGACCATCAGAATGGTGTGCCTTCCGGTCAATCACCCTCATTGGCGGTTACTATTGACACTATTGTCACCGCCGGCCCCGGTAGTCTCACAGCTCCTGGTTCACCCAGTAACGATGCTAACGCCGATATTATTGGCTCTTGTGGTCCCGAAGCCTCTAACGACACGGTGGTAGTAACGACCACCTCATCAGGTGGCTTTACCACACTGTATAACACCCCGATTACCCTAGATGCTAGTGGCCGCTTTAGTATTGTTAATCCAAACTGGAGCGAGGGTGCTTTTACGCTGCACTTTGAGTGTAGTGATGTCGCTGGAAATACAGCAATACTGGGGCCTTTTGGGCCAATCTTGATTGATACATCCTGTTCAGGTAGCGATATTATAGTTAGCGGTGATTTCCCAGCCGGTATGCATTTATGTGCAGGCACGAACTCTCTGATTACTTCTGGGAATGTTAATCTTCAAGCGGGTGCTGTGGTCTATTTTCAATCTCCAGAAATCACTTTAAATAATGGATTTAATGTGAGCGAAGGTGCGAGCTTGATAAGTTCAACAGTAGTGGGTCCTGTTGTGCCGTTACTACTAGGTCCTACAGAAATTAAGGCTAGTGTTGGTGAAATATTGATGTTTTCTGAGTCACATATTTGTGAAGATTATGAAGACGGTATATTAGCAATTACACCGGTTGATACTGGTGTAATTACAGAATCAACAGAGCCGGAAATATTTACCCTGAGCTGTACAGGTTTGGATGGAATGCAGACACAAATGGAAGTGAGGGTAATTACTGAATAAGAGCTATTAATTAATCGATTAGTTGTGGGATATTTACATTGCTACCTTCAATACACAATTGAAATCCAGCGGCTGCTACCAGCGGCTGCTATTTGAGATGCAACTAATAATATTAAATCGAAGCCCGCGATGATTTAGTTATGTTTCTGGAAGGTGGTAAAAAAACAAGCCGCTGAAGCGTTGCAACGCCGCAGCGGCTCTACTACTGCTTAGTTTGAAAGGAACCGGGCAGCAGATGTGTGTATTCTAACAAAACTAGCGGGCTAGTGCCGGTTTTGCCACCAGTGTTGAACAATTGTATCGACATCGACTTCTTCAAGGTCAGTTGCTGCCCACATTTTATAAAAATCGATGGTTTGCGCATTCGGTGGTGGCTGCGGTAAATTCACTTGCATGCGTACAGGTAGTGGGGAAGCCTCGCCAATTGCGATAACTTCACCCTGACTCAATGAAGACAAGGATGATAACAAGCCTTTTGCAGCTTCGGGAACCAATGACTGGATATAGTCTTGGTCAACAGGGTTAGTAATTCGCATGCAGAAAAAGCTGCTACATTGGGAAAGTACCGTTTCGGATAAGTCGTGCGGGCGTTGGCTGATCAGACATAAGCCAACGCCATATTTGCGCCCGGTTTTGGCGATTCGTTCAAAGCTGAGGCGGGCTGCGTTATAACGGCTATCTTCGCTGCTGGAAATATAGTTATGCGCTTCTTCACAAACCAGCAACAAGGGGAATTCACGACATCGTGGGTTCCAGAAGTTAAATTCAAAGGCCATGCGTGCAATTTGAGCACTTACCGTAGGTTGCACATCAAAGGGCACTGAGCTCAGGTCGATAACCGTTATTGCAGCTCGATTTTCACCCATGCCCACAAAATCCCTGAGTAAATCAGGCAGAGACAATGATGATGTGCGCTTCTTCGGTGCTAACAAGAAATCATAGCGGGTATCATTCATACGACTCTCAAGCTTGATTAACAAAGAGTCGAATTTGCCGGTTAATGGAGTGCTGGCTTTGCCGAAATTGCTGGTGCGTTCATTGACTAGCTTGAAATGCTCAAAAAGCTCTGCCATTGAAAAATATACCGGGGTATCTATATGGATATGACCAATATCAATGTCTTTGTTGGCTTTGGTTTTTAGCTCCATAACCGTGCTACGCAAGAAAGCGATTTGCAGGGATGCATGTTCTTCGTTGGTATCTATCAACAGATCAACTAAATCCCGGAAGGGCAGCAGCCAATAGGGAACCTCCATATCGGCTGCACTAATATGATGAACATTGTCCAAAGGGAATACTGGCTTGCCTGATGAATCCCCTTGACTATATTCATTGTGCGGATCAAGCATGATGATATGGGCGTTTGGCATAGACTTTAAGGTGGATTGCATTATGCTGGCAACCATCCATGACTTACCCGAGCCTGATTGTCCAAGAATGGCTGCATGCCGCCCAAAAAACGCTGAGGGATCCATGTAGACATTAATGTCCGGGAATGAGCTTAGGCTGCCAATGCTGAAGTTCGCCGCTTCGAAATTAGCAAAAACAGCTTTGAGCTGTGCATCAGCCACCAAGTGTAACTCGGCGCCTGTAACAGGGTAGTGAGGTATTCCGCGGTGAAATCCTCCGTCCTCGTTAAATGACCCGAGAGGATTCACGCGTAACATACGCCTGCTAGAACCAGCATTAGCTTGAACCCACATCGATTCAACCAATACGAGGATATCGGGGCCGGCTTGCTTTACCAGCATATAGGAGCCTACCTGACCCACATGGACCTGACGGTCGCCGAAAGAAATCACCGAATTCACACCATCTTTTTCTGTCAGCAATTCGACCAGAAATTCGGCGCCGTTAACTTCAGTAATATAACCAACCAGGGTGTTATCTGTCATCTAATATTATTTCCTATTTGAAAAAAGCCAGATACTCCGGCCTTCACTTGGATTAGCGTTCCTGTAACTGCCAGCGTTTAACAATTTCATCAACCTCAACGACATGCGGATTTTTCTTCGACCACATTCCAGCATAGTCAACATTTTGCGAATTGGGTGGTGGATTTGGTGCATTAACTTTTAGTCGCAATGGCATAGGCACTGCTTCACCAGTGGCGATGGCTTCACCCTGAGATAAGGAGCTTAAGGCGTCGAGTATCCCATGTGCGGCATCCGGCACCAGTGAGCGGATATATTCCTGATCTATAGGGTTGGTAATGCGCATGCAGAAGTAGCTGCTGCACTGTGAAAGAACCGTTTCCGACAGATCATTCGGACGCTGGCTTACAATGCACAGACCAACACCGTATTTACGCCCGGTTTTGGCGATTCTTTCAAAACTACGGCGCGCTGATTTGTGTCCGCTGGTATTCCGTTCCCTGGCAATATAGGTATGTGCTTCATCGCAAACCAAGAGTATGGGGAACTCCCGACAGCGGGGATTCCAGAAATTAAATTCGAAGGCCAGTCGGCCAATTTGTGCGGTTACTGTTGGTAATACATCGTGTGGAACGCTGCTAAGGTCAATGATGGTTACCGCTGAGGTAGGCTTGGACAGCCCGAGGAATTCTTTTGTAAGATCATTTAAGGTGTTGGTGGCGTTACGCACAGTTGGCCGTAGCAAGAAGTCGTAGCGGGTGTCGTTTAAACGACTTTCGAGTTTGATTAATAATGAATCAAACTTGCCGGTTAAAGCGGTTCGTCCTTTGCCGAAATCTATGGTTCTTTCGTTGTACTTTTTAAAGGTTTTATACAGTTCTTCAAGCGAAAAATACACGGGCGAATCTACTGTAATTTGCCCAAAATGCAATGAATCATTAGAGTCGCGTTTTAAGTCCAAAACCACGCCCCGCAAGAAGGCAATTTGCAATGAAGCATATTCTTCTTCTTTATCTACCAGCAACTCAATTAATTCTTCGTAGCTTAATAACCAGTAAGGTATTTCCAGTTCATTGGCGCTGACACAGCGGGTTTTATCAGCTGGGAATACGGGAGTGTTTGTAAAGCTATTGTTGCTACTGTATTCGTTATGCGGGTCGAGCAGGATGATATGGGCGTTTGGCATTGACTTTAATGCCGATTGAATCAAACTCGCGACCATCCAAGACTTGCCGGACCCGGATTGTCCTAGAATTGCCGCATGCCGACCAAAAAAAGCAGAGGCATCTAGAGCAACATTCACATCCTCAAATGAACTAAGCCGGCCAATATTAAAGTCACCGGTACCGTGACGGGAAAATATTTTTTCCAGCCGAGAGCCGGACATAAGATGTAACTCAGCACCCAGGGTAGGGAAGTGAGTAACTCCGCGCTGAAAGCCTGTTTCAGAAGTGAACTCACCGAGTGGATTCACTCTTAGCATCATCACCTGCTTACCTTCGTTATTCTGATCGAACCACATGCTTTCTACAATTACCAGAATATCAGGCCCGGACTGCTTGATAGTCAGATAAGAGCCCACCTGAGCAACTCGAACGATAGTGTCATCGATGGTGATTTCTGGCTTAAAACCCTCAGCTTCTGAAATTAGGCAAGCAACAAAGTCTGAGCCGTTAACCTCGTGGATTGATCCTATTCGTGTTTTATTTTTATTTATCATGCGTAAATATCCTTAATTACAACCCGCTTTATTGACATCCATGTCAACCCATGTCAACCCACTGGCAAACAGAATATAGATGTTCTGGTGATTGCGCAATAATCCCCTTATTTATTCTACACTTATTATAGTGTTTGGCGTGGTTTTAGAGAATTGCTTTTCCGAAAGCACTACCGACCAACCTGACAGATCGTTCCGCACTGATGTTTTTTTGGTCAAGCAATGGGTTTAATTCGACCAGCTCCATTGATGTCATTTTGCCGGAATCTGCGCAGTATTCGAGCAGTAAATGAGCTTCGCGATAAGATATGCCACCTGGCACAAGGGTGCCGGAGCCCGGCATTACACTTGGATCACAGCCATCAACATCAAAGCTTAAATGAAACCCGGCGGTGTCTTTATTAACTACGCTTAGAATTTCTTTAGCAACGGCTGCCATTCCCCTCTCATCAATTTCGCGCATGGTGTAGGCATGAATGCCAGAATCGCGAATGATTTTTCGCTCTCGCTGATCCAGGTCACGAATCCCGACCAGCGCCACATTTTCTGGTTTAACTTTACCGATAAAACCACCAATATTCGCTAGTTCTTCATCCCCAATCCCGAGAATATGAGCCAGCGGCATACCATGAATATTACCGCTAGGGGAGGAAGAAGGGATGTTCATGTCGCCATGTGCGTCAAACCAAATAAGTCCGATATTTTCGTTTTGTTGACGATAATGCCCAGCTACACCGGCAACGGTTCCCATTGCAATGGAGTGATCGCCACCGATAACTAATGGAATATTTCCAGCTTTAAGGCTTGCGGCTACAGTTTCAGCTAAGTCCACACAAACCGCTAGAATTTCTGTTTTGAAACGGGCATTTCGAGACTCGGTGGTACGGGTTTCCATCGATGGAACTGCAATATCAATTTCGCATAAAACCTGATAACCCATTCGCTTGAGCTCCTGACCCAGTCCGGCAACCCGCATGGCCGAAGGCCCAACATCAGTCCCGCGCCGGGACGCGCCTAAATCCATTGGTACCCCGATAATTTGAATATCACTCATAATTAACATGCTCATTTCAGTTTGATTGTTTGTGTTTAGTCGTAACTAAATTGATAAATTGACCTAATGCATTTACCTGATAAATTGACTCGATAAATTATACAGCACGGGCACTATCAACCCGACCAACATTACACTCCTAATTGGCGGGGTCTATAAGACCGACCAATCAATCTATTCAGCTTTGTGGCGATACCGCAATAGACGCAAAGCATTAAGCACCACCACAATACTGCTGCCCTCATGCACAATAATGGCCCAGCTAAGATCGAGCATGCCGCTAACAGAGGTGGTGATCAACAGAGCAATAACGCCGAGTGAGATCGCTAGGTTCTGCTTGATAATTCTCCGGCTGGCACGACTGAGCCCGACCGCGAATGGTAGCTTGCTTAGATCATCTGCCATCAATGCAATATCGGCGGTCTCCAGCGCAACGGCTGTACCTGCACCGCCCATAGCTATGCCTACTGTTGCGGTTGCCAGAGCCGGGGCATCATTAACCCCATCGCCGGTCATTGCCACTGCGCCATACTCTTTATTGAGTTCTTGGATAGTGCGGAGCTTATCTTCAGGCATTAATTCAGCCTGGACATCAGTTACCCCCAGTTTTTTGGCAATTTGTTGCGCTACAGCGTTATTATCACCGGTGAGCATAACCAGTTTTTTAATACCCAAAGAGAGCAACTGTTGGAGTGTGTCTTTCACCCCTGCTCTTGGCGTATCTGCTAGTGCCAGCACCCCCAAAAAACGGCCGTCATGACTGACCGTCATCGTGGTTTTACCAGAGTTTTCTAACTGCTCTACAAGTTGAACTACATAGTCATCCAGGCTGTGTCCTGCGGTTTCGCGAAACAGTTTAAGTGTGCCGATAAGTACTGGTTTACCGTCCACCCGGCTTTTTATACCCTGGCCGGGTACATTGTCTAAGCCATCTGCTATGGGTAGTGATAATCCTTGCTGTTTTGCTGCATCGACAATCGCCAGAGCTAGTGGGTGATTCGATTGCTGTTCAACTGCTGCGGTAATCGCCAATAAATCATCAACCGTTGTATTGTTTATCGGTACGATATCGGTTAGTTTGAATTTTCCTTCGGTCAATGTGCCAGTTTTATCAAATGCCATTACCTGAATATTGCCAAGATTCTCCAGATGCACGCCGCCTTTAATAAGCACCCCGTTACGCGCTGCCTGAGCGATCCCTGAAAGCACTGTGGCTGGTGTACCCAGGGCTAATGCGCAAGGTGAAGCTGCAATTAGCAATAACATAGCACGGTAAAAACTATCGGCTAATGTCATCCATCCAAACAAGGGTGGTAATACGGCCAACAACACGACTAGCACTAGCACAATAGGCACAAATTTTGCGGTGAATTTTTGGGTGAACTGCTGAGTAGGGCTTTGTTGGCTTTGGGCTTCAGCAACCATTTTCATCACCCTGCTCAAGGTATTATCTTTGGCCAGTTTGCTTACCCGCACATCCAGAGCTGCTTCATGATTAATGGTTCCGGCAAAAACTTCATCACCGGGACCTTTTTCTACGGGAGCACTTTCACCGGTAATCGGGCTCTGATCGATAGCACTAAAGCCGGTAATTATCTCACCATCAACCGGGACACGGTCGCCTGGGCGAACGATCACTACATCGCCAATTTGTAATCCAGCTACCAACTCCTTGCGTATATCATCGCCGCGGCGCACCTGTGCCATTTTGGGCATCAACTTACCCAGCGCACTTACCGCATTGCGTGCCCGGCCCAGGGCGTAATGTTCACCCGCATGACCAAGGCTAAATAGAAAGAGCAAAAACGCGCCCTCAGCCCACGCACCAAGAATGGCAGCCCCGGTGGCGGCAGCCAGCATCAGCAGGTCGGTATCAAACTTACCTTTGAATAGCGCGGGTAGGGCATGGGTTGCAATATCGTAGCCACCAGCTGCATAGGCCAGTAGATATAGCACTAATACGATATTTGCCGATACGCCGAAGAAGGTTTCACCCAACCACCCCGATATTAGAAAAATACCTGCCAGCGAGACCAACACAAGTTCCCAGCGTTGCTGTAACCAGTGCGGTAGGAACTCAGGTGCATTATCGTGCCCATGACCACTGTGATCATCTGGTTTTTCAATAGGTAACGCTTCAATATTCTCTTTATTCATTTATTTGTCTTTCCAGCATAGTGGCTGCCACCATTATAGGTGGCAGCCAATTTCTTTAGGTTTTAATGATGGTGCTCGGTTAATTTTGATTTAGAGAACCAGGCGAATAAAACCGGCAACACGAATAAAGTCAAGAAGGTTGCAGTGACCAGACCGCCAACAATTACCGTTGCCAGTGGGCGTTGAATTTCTGAGCCGACTCCACTTGATAGAATCATTGGAATCAAACCCAATGCAGCAACAATAGCAGTCATCAACACGGGTCGCAAACGCGATACTGCACCCTCGAAAATGGCCGTTTCAATTCGCTCCTTGCCAAATTCCAGACGCAAATTTATTGCCTCCACCATGACTACACCATTGAGAACGGCCACCCCGAACAGCGTAATAAAACCAATTGAGCTTGGTACAGAAAGGTATTGTCCGGAAATATACAGCGCCACAATTCCGCCAATCATAGCCAGTGGTAAGTTCACCAGGATTAGCATAGCCTGACCAACAGACTGGAAAGCGAAATACAAAATCAGGGCAATGAGCCCAATAGACAGTGGTACTACGACCATTAAACGCTCTTGCGCGCGTTGTTGATTCTCAAATTGGCCGCCGATATCTATGGAATAACCTGGTGGTAATTCCACCTCATCGCTGATTACCTGACGAATATCCGCCACTACACTACCCATATCACGGCCTTGTACATTGGCCTGTATGACCACCCGGCGTTGCACATCATCACGACGAACCTGTGGCGGGCCAGAGTCGATTTCAATGCTGGCAACATCGCCGAGGCGAACCCATGCTCCTGTAGGCGATTGCAGGCGCAAATCGGCAATGCTTTGCCGGTCTTGGCGAAACTCACTGGCCAGGCGAACATAGATATCATAGCGTTCATTGCCATTAATAATCTGCCCGGCTGAAGCACCGCCTAGACCATTGCGCACGAGCTCCATCACATCACCAACTGCCAAACCGTAACGCGATAGTTGTCGTCGATCCGGTTTAACCACTAATTGTGCTTCCCCGGAAATCTGTTCCATAGCAATATCCCGCGCGCCTTCTACGCCCTGTATTGCAGTCTCAATTTCCTGTCCTTTACTAGCTAATACAGCAAGATCTGGGCCAAATAGCTTAATCGCCAGTTGTGCCCTAACGCCAGATAAAAGCTCATCTACTCGGGTTGCAATAGGTTGCGAAAAGTTCAGCAATAAACCCGGAAATTGTTCCAGTTTAGCTTCCATCAAACCCTGTAGTTCCAGCCGGTTAGACGCGCTGGTCCACTCATCTGTAGGCTTTAGGCCAATATAGATTTCTATATTGCTCACTGGTTCTGGATCGCCACCAATTTCCGGTCTACCAATCCGGCTTGCTGTGTAGAGAACTTCTGGGAATTCCATCAAAATAGCTTCTAACTTGGGGGCTACCTCAATCGCTGTTTCCAGACTGGATGAGGGGGCGAGGGTGGCGCGTAGGTTAATTGTGCCTTCTTCCAGTTCTGGAACAAATTCGGTTCCCAGAAATGGCACTAACATCAAAGCGCCCACCAGTAATAGACCAGCACCACCTAATACCCATGATTTCATTGTCATCGCTTTGCTTAAGGCCTGACGGTAAGCTTTTTCGAGCACTCTTACCAAGGGGCTAGTTTTCGCCTTAACCCCGTGTTGGAAAAAGTAACTGGCCAAAGCCGGAACTACAATCAGAGCAACTGCCAAGGATGCACCCATAGCAATCATAATGCTTACAGCCATTGGCTGGAACAGTTTGCCCTCAACCCCTTCCAGACTGAACAGGGGAGCAAATACCACCATAATAATGGTAACAGCAAAAAATACTGGCTTGGCGACTTCCCGCGCGGCTATCTGGATACGCAGACTCACCGATTCATCAGCGGCCACATCATGTGGATCAATATCTCCTTTATGTTCGGCATCATGGCGTTGATCCGGGTGGCTTAGATGTTTGAAAATATTTTCCATCATCACTACTGCACCATCCACCATCATACCAATGGCGACTGCTAAGCCACCAAGCGACATCAGGTTGGCTGAGAGTCCGTGATAGGACATCACGGCAAGCGCCATGCCTACTGATAAGGGAATAGAGATCAAAACCAGAATGACAGCGCGAAAATTAAGCAGGAACAGCACCAAAATGATCACAATAAATATAAACGCTTCAAGCAGGGCTTTAGCCACAGTATTTACCGCTTTTTCAATCAAGTCTGCCTGATCGTAGAAAGGCTCGTAAGTCACTCCCGGTGGTAATGCCTGCTGGATTAATTTAGCGCGTTCATTAATGCCATCAATCGTTGCTTTGGTGTTGGCACCCATGCGTTTTAAGATGATTCCAGAGACCACTTCGCCCAAGGCCTCAGGTTTGCCATTGGCATCGCGTCTGGTCATAGTTACCGCGCCCTGACGAATTTCACTGCCAAGCTCTACACTGGCAACATCAGCAACGGTTACTACCGCGCCATCTATAGTTTTCAGTGGTATTTGCCTAAGCTCTTCAAGGCCTTTCTCATCAAAACTCAACCAGCCAACGCCACGGATTACCAGTTGTTCCTGACCGCGATTCATATACCAGCCCCCGGCATTTTCATTATTCCGCTCAAGCGCTTCTATGACATCATGCTGGCTAAGTTCATAAGCCAGTAGTCTGGCTGGATTAATATTTACCTGATACTGCCTGACTTCACCACCAAATGAGAGCACATCTGTAACCCCATCAACTGGCATCAGTATAAGTTTAACCATCCAGTCGTTAAGGCTGCGCAGGGCCATTATGTCGTAGCCGGAATCAGCATCTGCCATTAATAAATACTGATAAACCTGTCCAAGACCCGAAGTATTAGGGCCTATTTCCGGTGTGCCGACACCACTGGGAATTAACTCCTTAGCCGATTGTAAGCGCTCAAATACCAGTTGCCTGGCAAAATATATATCCGTGCCTTCTTTGAACACCACGGTAATTGAGGATAGCCCGGTTTTGGATATGGATCTAACTTCTTCTACATCCGGCAGCGCGTACATTACCGCTTCAATAGGAAAAGTAATGAGTTGTTCAACTTCTTCTGATGCCAGTCCTGGTGCTTCAGTGTTGATTGATACCTGGACATTGGTTACATCTGGAAAAGCATCCAAATTTAGTTTTGGGATGAGCATTATGGCAGCCGCCGTTAAGCCCACCAGGGCAATTACCACCAGTAAACGGTTGGTAACTGACCAGTCAATTAATTTATTTAACATTGGTAGTTGCTCCCAGGTGCATGTTTCCTCAAGGACCTAGATAGGAGTAAATGGGGCATGAGGAAATCGCCAAAATACCTTGTAAGGTTTTGAATTAAAGTAATGATTTTCATAGTGTCGTCCGCCTTAGTGAAGTATGCAACTTAGTGATTGTGGGCGTCAAAATCGCCTTTGGAAATTTGCGATGCGACAAAAAACGCACCTTCCATGACCACGCGAGAACCAGGCTCAAGGCCGATGATTTCTCGCCACTTTCCTAGCGATCTACCCAACTCAACTTCCTGAGTTTGAAATTCGCCAGTTTCCACTTCCACAAAAACTGTCCAGTCACCATCACTACCACGCATTAATGCCGACTCTGGAACAGCTAACACTGATTCACTAGTCGCGAACGAAAAGTAAACATCGGCAAACTGGCCTGGGTGCAGGCGATGAGAATCATTATTTACCTGCAAACGAACCACACGGGTGCGGGTTTGTGGGTCTATTGTGTGCGCTTCCTGGATTACCTTTGCGGTGAACCACTCATTGCCAACTTTAACTTCCGCTTCAGTGCCCGCTGGTAGTTCCAAGTGTATATTGGGTGCCAATAGGGCTTTTACCCATAATTCCTTCTCATCGGATAACTCCATCAGTGCCTGGCCAGACTCTACCCGCTGGCCCTGATTGAAATCATCAGATTGAACTGAGCCTGAATTTACGGCGGTCAAAGTATATTCACCCAGTGCCTTAGCATCATTATTTAGTGATTGAATGGCAGACTCTGATAAGCCATACGCCAATAAGCGGCCGTAAGCAGCCTCATGGGCGGATTTTGCAGAGATAAATCGATTATCGCCCATCGCTTTGCGGCCAAGTTTTTTGACTCTTCGCCATTCTGAGCTGCTCACCTGATATCCTGCCTGGGCTTCAGCCACAGATTCACTGAAAAGGCTTACCAGCGCCTGTCCTTTTTCAACATGATCGCCCAATGCCACATGGCGCCTAAGCACTACCGAATCCACCCGGGGTGAGACTAGGTAGCTGGTATAGCCATTAGCCTTAATTTCTCCCGGAGCATAAACCCGGTAATCCATCGGTCTGGCATCCAGTACTTCGACTTTGATGCCTGCCAAAGATAACTGTTTGGTGGTCAAACTCACTGTAGCGGCTTCAGAAGATTCAGCGTGGTCATCATGGTCATCGCCATCATCCTGATGTGTATCCTCAGTGGTAGCCTCTTCGGTTTCGGAATGCTCGTGTTCGTCTTCGCCCTCAGCGCTATAAGCCAAATTAGTAGTAGCTAACAGCAACGCAAGTAAAAATGTTTTTAATATAATATTCATAGTTATAGCCTAATTATTGGGTTAGTTGCTGCAAAGCAGTTTTGAGTTGTCCGGTTTGTAACAACCAGTCGATCTGGGCTAGATAAAACTGGGTGCCCAGTTCAATACCAGCGGCCAGTCCCTCGTTGCGTTGTTGCAAGGCAAGCAGGTATTCTGTGGTGCTTAGATCACCACTTTGCCACTGCATTTCCAGTAGGCTGCCACTGCGTTCGCCGCGGCCTTGCACCAAGCCTTGCCAGCGTTGATATCGTTTTTGGAATTCCTGTAAGGAAGCCTGACTGGCCTCTATTGAATACTGTTGGCGCCGCTTGGTCGCTATGTACTGCGCTTGTGCAGACAGTGCTTCTTGGTTAGCCGCTCTGGCTTCAGCGTTAAAGTTGTTGCGGATATGTAAAGGAATTGAGAAGTTCAAGGCGACCACATTATCACCCGCAGACTTACCCGCATTCAGACCAATGGTGGGCTCAGCTTTGGTTTCCAGAGTAGCAAGTTGGGCGCTCTGCTGTAACAGCTCCCATTCAGCCCTAGCTGCTACCACAGCATTATGTGAACTCAGCCATTGCTCCATTTGTTCGGGACTATTGGTGAAAACTTTATCAGTTATCCACAAGTTTTCCGGTATTTTATTAGCGTTTGCACTCCATTCCGGTAGTAACTCACGCAGCCGCGCTTCCACCTGTCTAAGCCTGGATTGTGCCTGCGCTGCAGCATTCAACCTCTGTGAAAAACTTAGCAAGGTAAGCTCAGCATCAACCTGACCCAAGTCCCCAGCAAGTTGGCGATCGGTTACCAAGGAAATTAGCGTCTCCATCTGCGTTTCCTGCTGCAGCGCCAGTTCTGATTGCCTACTGGCAGCCTGCCACTCTATTAGCGCTTGTAATGATTCAGCTATTTTCTGCTGAATGGCAAACTTATATTGCTGCTGAGCGGCAACTCGACTGAAACCCGCCTGCTGTTTTCTGGTGTTGCGTTTGCCCCAGATATCCAGCGTCTGATTTAAGCCTACTCGATAATTATTGCTGTCACCCTCGCGTTCATACTCGGTATCTAGCTCGGGGTTATACAAAGGCC
>JAKITM010000053.1 GCA_021648045.1 Lysobacterales bacterium | reverse complement strand
GGAGTATCAAGAAAAGTAATTTGGCCATTATCGGTAGTTACATGATAAGCACCAATATGCTGGGTAATACCACCAGCCTCGCCCTCAGTCACATGCGTTTTGCGAATATAATCCAGCAGCGATGTTTTACCGTGGTCAACATGACCCATAATGGTTACTACGGGCGGGCGAATAACTTCTTCACCAATCGCTTCTATATCCTCACCAAGCACACCTTTTTCATCATTCTGGGCTTCAAGCGGATGGGCATTATGACCCATTTCCTCCACTACTAGGGTTGCAGTATCCTGGTCTAGAGATTGGTTAATGGTTACCATGGCGCCCATTCCCATTAGCACTTTAATGACCTCAGTTGCCTTAACCGCCATCTCTTTGGCTAGATCTGAAACCGTAATGGATTCCGGAATAGCTACATCGTAAATAATCTCTTCGGTTGGCTGAACAAAAGCATGCTCACCTGATGCCGCAGCCGCTGGGCGACGTGCAGAATGAGGTTTTTTCCGAGCAGATGCACCTCTTGCAACATGAATCTGTTTGCGCCCGTAAGTGGTTTTAGTTTGCTTGCCACCTGGCGCTTTTTCGCCTTTAAGTGCACGCCTTCTTTCTTCTTTTTCGCGGTTTTCGCGCGCATCTTTATGTCGGCGTTCTTCGGCAGAAACTTTATCGGCTTCTTCCTGTTTCTTAGCATCGACTTCAGCACGAACTTTAGCTTCAACTTCCTCTTCTGCCGATTGTTTTACAGAAGCTTCTGCATCTATCGCATCTTGTTCGGATTTTTTAGCAGCATCTAAAATATCTTGCTCTGCCTGCTTGGCTGCCGCTTTCGCTTCATCAGCAGCGCGAATTTCTTGCTCCTGAGTCTCCCGCCGTAAACGCGATTCATCTAGCGCTTTTTGCGCTGCTTCGCGTTCGGAATTGTTTTCTTGGGCTGCTTCAACATCAGCACGCTTCACATAAGTGCGCTTTTTACGAACTTCAACATTCACCGTGCGCGCACTGGCGCGGGGGCCGCTGCCGGAAACTTTTAATTCCGAGAAAGACTTCCGCTTGAGGGTAACCTTGCTTGGAGCTTTTACTTCCCGTTCTTGCTTGCCGTGAGATGAGCGCAACCAGGTTAACAGTGTGCGTTTACTCTCATTTGACACTGCAGACTCAGCACCTTCGGCCTCAATTCCGGCTTCTTTGAACTGTTCTAGCAGTTTGTCCACGCTCACGCCCAGCACTTCGGCTAGTTGAGCTACTGTAATTTGTGACATTTTTTTGTTCTCCCGACCGTTAATTCAGAAATACTGAATCAATCCTCGTTTTCAAACCATGGTGCACGGGCTTTCATAATCAAGGCCGCGGCGGTCTCTTCATCTAATTCTGGAACTTCATCCAGTTCGTCTGTGGCGCACTCTGCCAAATCTTCCTGGGTAATAATGCCAATTGCTGCTAGGCGGAAAGCGATACCCTTGGTCATGCCTTCCAGTTGCAGTAAATCTTCCGCTGGTTGATTGTCTTCCAAGTCTTCTTCCTGAGAAATCAACTGGGTCAACAAGGCATCGCGTGCGCGCCCTCGAAGTTCACTAACGATATCCTCATCGAACTCTTCAATGGCAAGCATTTCAGATTCCGGCACATAGGCTATTTCTTCAATATTGGTGAAGCCTTCCTGAACCAGAATCATCGCCACATCTTCGTCCACATCCAATTTATCGACAAAAATCTGTAAGGTTTCTTTAGCTTCCTCAGCACCCTTTTCTTCAGCTTCTTCAAGGGTCATTACATTCAGTTTCCAGCCGGTCAGCTCAGAAGCCAAACGGATGTTCTGTCCACCACGACCAATTGCCTGTGGTAAATTTTCTTCTTCAACCGCGATCTGGATAACATGATTATCCTCATCAACAATAATTGAAGCGACTTCAGCCGGTGCCATAGCGTTAATTACAAACTGTGCCGGGTTATCGTCCCAAAGGATAATATCAATGCGTTCGCCCGCCAATTCGTTGGAAACTGCCTGTACTCGCGAACCACGCATGCCAACACAGGCACCGATGGGGTCGGTGCGTTTATCTTCGGCACGCACTGCAATTTTGGCGCGACGGCCCGGATCACGGGATGCACCCATGATTGAAATCAGTTCCTGGTCTATTTCGGGAACTTCCAGTTCAAACAATTTAATCAAAAATTCTTTATTAACCCGGCTGACAAACAGCTGTGGGCCACGGACTTCACTTTTGATTTCAAACAGATGGCCGCGCAGGCGGTCACCGGGACGGACAGATTCGCCGGGAACCATATGCCGACTGGGAATATAGGCTTCAGCATTGCCGCCCAAATCTAGAAACACGCTACCGCGTTCTACCCGCTTAACAATACCGTTAACCAAATCACCTAAGCGCTTCTCGAATAGCTCAACAACTTGTGCCCGTTCGGCTTCACGCATGCGTTGCACGATAACCTGCTTGGCTGCTTGTGCTGCAATACGCCCGAATTCCACTGAATCAATGGCTTCTTCCAGATGTCCGCCAACTTCCATTTCAGGATCATACTCGTGAGCTTCAGTCAGTCGAATTTGACGCTCTGGAAATTCTAGTTCGTCATCATCTTCCATCACTTCCCAGCGACGGAAAGTCTCATAGTCACCGGTGGTGCGATCGATAGCAACCCGTGCCTCGATATCTTCTTTATGGCGTTTTTGGGTCGCAGCAGCGAGAGCCATTTCAACAGCATCAAATATAATTTCTTTGCTCAGGCCTTTTTCATTGGCCGCTGCATCTGCAACTAATAGTATTTCTTTAGACATTTTCCGATACTCCGTACTCGGTGTTTTCAGTTGTGCTTAATTTATCTTCAGGTTGAAACTGATTAATGTGAACCAGCCTCACGCATAATTTTTTCAAAATCAGGCTCTATTCGAGCTTTTGCAATATCGGTATACGCTATCGCAACGGTATTGGTTTTGTACAATACCTCTATGCCGCCATCATCGGCTGCCAGTAAGTCTGCGACATACTTGCGCCGCCCGGCAACTGGGCCATACAGTGAAAGGCGAACTTTCTCACCGATTACCGCTTTAAACTGTGCCGGATTAAACAACGGCCTATCCAGTCCAGGTGAAGAAACCTCCAAGCGATACTTGCCGCTGATAGGGTCTTCCACATCCAAAATGGCAGCTAATTCCCGACTAACTTTGGCAATATCATTAATTACCAGTCCAGCTTCGCTCTGGGTATCTATATATACCCGCAATATTCGATTGCCCGGCTCAGATGTCATTTCCAGACCGACAAACTCATAGCCAAGCTCTTCAACCAACGGGCCTAATAAATCATTCAGGCGTGAATTCGACATATTCTATAAAACTCCAACCCAAGCTCATATCAGCTTTATATGATCTACAGGCACAAAAAAAAGGGCAAACTGCCCCTGATTTCTATTGACCACCCGATTTTAATAACCAGAGGCAATCAACCAAACACTCCAGCGTTTGCACGCTGAGGACATGAAGGAATCGCTTAAATCATTTCAAGTCGCTCATGAGTATCCTACCAAGAACACGCTCAGCACTATCAAGCCACTGAAACATTCAAATTAACCGACACATTATAGTCGATATATACCGCAGTTCGCAAAGGTTTCCTAGTGTATTTTTTAACCAGAAGAAGCTATCCCTCTTTGTTCCACTCTCAAACAACCTCTTTTCGGCATGCTCTTTCGGGATAGGTGAAGACCATAAAAAGGCTTACCAATCGCCCCATTGGCGGGCGATAAATATCAATGAGTATAATAAGCTTGTTATCGACTCGTTAACTCAGCCGGATACAAAATGAAAAGAAAAACGATATCTATCGTTCACTATACCGATCCGGTATATGCACGACAGATTCCCAATAATTAAAACCATATTTTATCTTAAAAAAATTGTAGTTGCGGAAATCTTCGCTCTTAAATAACTTAATATTTAGTCAACCGATTTAACTAACTTGAATTCTTGTTTGTGAACTAATTGTTGATCTAGACTATATACTTCTAATTTCCAGTCCCCTACGGGAAGTTCCTCGTTAACCTCAAGTATCACATTCCACTGACTTGACGGCGACCCTGCCAACATCATGCTTTTATAGAGTTGCCGATGACCATCTAGGCTTGTTATAAACCATCGTGCCGCTGCAACTACTCGGTCACCAATCATATCTACGCCTTCCGGGTTAACTTTGAACCTAATACCAAAATACCGTTCTGCTGCAGCATTTATAAAAACAGTTGATTCTTCAGAAACAGTTTCAAGCTCTGATCGTTTGTTATTGGTAATATTGCTTTGGTAATGAAATGTTCCTGATTTAAGATGTTTAATTTTAAATTTAACTTTTGTAGCTCTATAGGTTTTAACAGCAAACTCGAGAATTTCATTGTACTCAGCAGCTCCTACATTTGCATCAGCCACTATAATTGGAAGGATTTCATCCAAATATGTTTTAGCACTACCCCAGTCTTTGCTTAAGTTTTTATTGTGTTTGGCAGTATCCAGCAACTCGATACAGCTATCAATATCTAAATACTCTGAGGGCGCTAGACAGTAGAATTTTCCTAGACGAGTTTTATTAAAAGAACTATCGTCTATTTTGATCGCAGCCTTAAGGTTATGTAGCGCTTTTGCCCAGTCCTGTTCTAAATGATCACCCTCCATATACATCCGCCCTAACTCAGCATAGGCTGGTGCAAAACCCAAGCTAGCACTTTTTTTGTAAAATCCTACTGATTTTTCTAAATCTTTTTCAGCGCCTGTGCCGTGATAATAGGAAAAACCAAGGTTATAAAACGCTCTAGGATTGTCAAGCTTAGCCGCTTTCTCGTAAAAAGAAACTGCTTTAAATATATCTTTGCCGGTATTATTATCATAGTAATACCCATCAGCAATACTTGCGTAATCATTGCCGATGGCGTTTTTGGATGCCTCACTCAATTTGTCTTTGTCTGGGATATTTAAATCTAAAGTACGTATTAGGAAGTCATAAACCACAGCATATTGATGCCAATAACCGGACCAATAGCTATGTGCACCATGCCCTGACTTGTAATAGTACAGCTTTTCGACCGGGTGACCTGAGTAATCGAGCACATACTGAAATCTGTTTGTATGTTCAAAATCAGCAACATCGTCGTCATGGCTTGCAATTAATAAAATAGGCGCTTTGAGCTGATCAAAAATATAAACTGGTGAAATCTGATTAAATTCATCATGAAACTTCCCAACTACTTTTTCAAACAAGTCCTTCCGACTTTCGCCAGAGCGATAGTTTGATATATTAAAGATCAATGGAATATCATAAACGCCATATGCACCGATGACACATTCATAGTCATCGGGGTGTTTAATAGCCAGCATGACCGCAGAATAACCCCCGTAGCTTGAACCTATAGAACACATATGGTCGAACTTATACTCGCTCTTTACTTGATTGACCGCAGCCGTGATATCTTCCTCAATTAAGCGCCCGAATTGGCCAACACCCCGTTCCAAAAAAGCCTTACCAAACCCACCAGAACCGTGAAAGTTAACCCGAAGAACTGAAAAACCTCGGCTTGCAAAGTATTGGATTTGTTTATTAAATTGATCGCTCTCCTGCACGCCTATTGGACCGCCATGAGGCATCACCAGCAAAGTTGAGTGATCTGGCGACTTAGGCAAGGTCAGAAATGCTTCTATTTGAGTGTTATTGGTTTTTATTTTTAAGGCTTTGGACGGGTAAAACCTTATGCCTTCTAGCTCTGGGTAAACCAGTAAAAACCTTTCGATTTTTTTCTTGTTGACATCATATATGAAATATTCACCCGGATTATCAGATGAATCTGTAAACAAAATATAGTAGTTACTGTCCACTGACTTGCCGCCAATGTAGAAAGTCTCTACAGCAAATGTTCGATTGAGGAGTAGATCTAGTGCTCTTTCTGCCTTAACAAAATATTTCTTTTTCAACAGTCCATCTTCAGTATAAGCGACACTATGTAATTCCCCATTTTGCAGATAACCCGCAGAGCTTAAGTCATATTTAGGGTGCTGGAAAATAATCTCGCCAAATGCATTATTGATGACATCAAATTTTCTAAGTAATACTTTATCGCTACCATTATTGGTTAATACTGCAAGTGTACTATCATTCAAAAAACTGACTGGCGTGAAAATGTAATTGCTCTTATTTATAGTGAATATCGTCTTCCATTTTCCACCCTTTACAGAGACATATTTTATAATCGTTCTTGAATTTATCTCATCATATTCTGCAGTTAAAATTCGCTGGGTTACTTCATCGTAAATATAATTGGTGATTTTTTTCGAATTATGATTGATTTTTATTGCGTGCTCGAATTTGCCTTCAACCGCCGCATTAATATCAATTTTAAAAAGATCAAAGTAAGGCGCGTTACGAGATCGACTTTTAGCGAATAATATTGTATTTGGTTGTGAAGGCAATTGGTTCACCAAAAAACCTTGCGCTTCGAAAAACTCAACTGTGATGCTATTATCAGGATTTAAATTGCCTATTGCAGGCTTAGATTTGCCTAGTTCGCGAATCGTCAAATAAATTTGTGTTTGATTAAGCCAAACATAATTTTCCAATTTCAGCAAATGATCAACATCTATACTTGAGAGAAGCTTTTTAGTTTTCCGATCAAATAAATCTAGTGATTGTTTCCCTTCGTTCTTATAATAGGCAGTAATAAACTCACCCGTTGGTGATAGCTTCACCATTCCGTGTTTCGGGCTTGTTAATAAAACCTGTGCGTCTATTGGCTCACTAATTGCATCATTAATATAGCCGCACAATAATAGAATCAACACCAACTTAAGATTTTTCATTCTGCAATCATCTTCTTTCTGTATAAAAAATCAAAGAAATCATCTTCTCCAGGGCCTGCATATTTTATGCGGTTTCGCTTTAGTGTTGAGGGATACTCTAGTTGTAGAAATTGAAGTGCTTCAGAAGAACGATTGACCAGTTCTACAGCCGCCCCTGAACTGGCAAAAAACCCTATTTGAACTAACTCAAAGTGGCCCACATAGTTAATAACCCCGGGCTTTATACTAAAATTCCAATTTTCAGTATCTTTAAACTTTAAATACCGTACATTATCTAAACGAATTTTTTTTATTGTATAAATGCCAACTTTTAAATCGACTAACAAATATTGGCTTCCAGACTTAATGTGTTCAGATGTAAGGATGATATTTTTTGGGCCGGACAAATGAATGCTTTTTAAATCACGACTGGTTTCAAGACCAATTAAAAGCAAACCCTTGTTATCACCCAGCAATTTCTGTTCGCTATCAGTTAGTGGCTTTACTTTGGTGGCTGAGTTTACTTCAGCTGCAATCGAGCTAAGCACCAATAATAGGACAATAAACCTTATGTAACGCATTATTTTTATTCCCCCATAATTACATATTTCAGCGGTATAGCAGTATTGTTATTTTAGCCACTTAAGCTGAACTGATATTATCATCTTTTTGAACCTGTGTTACGAATGAAGAACACAACAAGGCATTTTTCATACTGGAATACAAGCTAGCATGGAAGGCTTGCAAAGCCCGTTATACAAAAGCCCCCCTTGCGCCAGTTCAGCTAACCAGTCACAGTCAAGCCTACCAAAGGGCTAAAAACAAGCCACTATCGTGCCCAGCCTGTTTGTTTACAGCTTTAATCAGTGCTGTTTCACCGGCACAGACAATCACTTTTTCTTGTGCTCTGGTAATACCGGTGTAGAGAAGTTCGCGGCTTACAACTGGGCTATCGATCTGAGGTAAAACCAAAATAACTTGCTTGAATTCTGAGCCCTGACTTTTGTGAATAGTCATAGCATAAACCGTCTCATGCGCCGGTAGGCGACTGGGTGCGATGCTGCGTACCGAGCCATTTACTGTTAAGAAAAATACCCGTAACTCGCCATCCTCGGCGCGCAAAACCAGGCCAATATCGCCGTTAAACAGTTGCTGCTCGTAATGGTTGACTGTAATCATCAGCGGTTTGCCATGGTACAACTGTCGCTCAGCTGTTCCTAAGTGTTTTTCGAGTTTGCGGTTGATGGCTTTAACCCCTTGCGGGCCTTCATGCACTGCACAAAGTACGCGTAAATTACTCAATAATGCCAATGCCTCGGCAGGGTTTGTGCTTTGTTGAACCTGTTTAAACAGGGGTAATACCTGCTCAAGTAATAAGGCATCGAGACTGGTTTCATTACTGCCCTGCCAGCGGAGTTGACCATCAAGCTGACCATCATATTGATCATCGGCTTGTTCCAGCGTGCTTAATACTTGCTCACTATCACCTGCATTAATCGCTGCGGCTAAACGCCCGATGCCTTTATTGGCATCAAAACGACGGCTGTGTTGTAGGGTGATCACATGGCTGCTCATGTTTGTCAATTGTGTTTGTGCGACGGGCAGACTGTCACCACAAATCGGCGTTAATTCATCCACCAGTTGCTGTGAATATTCCCGTCCACCAGTGCCACAAAGGTCCGCCATAACCTGCCCGGCCTCTATTGAGCCTAGTTGATAACGATCGCCTAATAAAATTAAACGCGCATGCTGCGGTAGTGCCGCCAATATACGCGCCATCATAGGTAAGTCAACCATGGAGACTTCATCAACAATTAGCACATCAATAGACAGCGGGTTTGCCCGGTTAAAGTATGGCATAACTCGTCCGGGGCGCATCTTTAGCAAACGATGTAAAGTTTGGGCTTGTGGGATTTCCTCTAGCAATGTCGCATCGGCTGCTAATATAGATTCTGTAAGTCTGCCTGCGGCTTTACCAGTCGGGGCTGTAAGGGCGATACGCATGGGTTCATCCGTATTAGCGTTTGACTGCTGATCCAATAGCAAGCGTAATATACGCGCAACGGTATAAGTCTTACCCGTGCCGGGGCCACCGCTGATAATACACAAGCTATTAATAACTGCTAGACAGGCAGCAGCTCGTTGCCAATCAATACCCACGGCGGGTTGAGAAAACTGCTCAGCTAGGCCTTGCTTTAACAAATCCAGATTAAGCCCTATCGGTCTAGATTGTTGTAAGCGCGCCAAGTCAGCAATAATTTGTTGCTCCCAGACATAATAACGCGCTAGATACAAACGGCTGCCAGCCAATACCAACGGCTGACCACCAGCACCTTGGTTAGCCACAATAGATGCCGCCGCCAATGCCTCTAAATCAACCGACACACCCAAAACTTCAAGGCTAGTATCAGTTTTAAGTGATAAACAAACATGCCCTTGTCGCAGGGCGGCACTGGTGAGGGCAATAAACAAATCCAGATTTTCGATGGCTGTGCTTTCCAGCGCTAGCAGATGCTCTGCCAATTGCTGGTCTGCACGGGTAATTAACTCCATTTGCAATGCAGTATTAATAGGTTTCGGCATAGTCTTAAAGTCCTCTTCCAAAACAGTCATCAAGACTAATAATGAGTTTCTCATCAGGCCGCCTGAACCAGATACCATCGGTACTGCCGGGTTTCATTCCGCGAGTAAATAAGTAATAAACACCACCGAAGTGATTGGCAAAGGAATAATCCGTCAGGCGTTGTTGCAAATACCGATGCAGTGCCAAAGAATAAATTAAACCCTGCAGTGGATAATGGTGGATTTGCATGGCAGTATCCAAGCCACTTTTAGCATAATCCTGCAATCTGTTAGATTTATAATCTGCCAGATAATAACGCCCATTGTGTCGGAATATAAGATCGATAAAGCCGTGCATCATGCCCTTAAATTCGGGGAAATTAAGTTGTGCTGCTGCATTTTCCCAGTCGGGGAAATCAGCTAAAGTCCGTTGTAGTTTAGCTTGGCTCAACTGCCCCACCGAAAAGTAAAACTCCATTTCATCCAGGCGCTGTTGGCGTTCTAATTGCTCTAGCTTTAAGTCTGCATCCGGCAAGCGGGTAGCCAATACATTCTTAACCATGCTAACTACTGAGTTAATTTTATCCTCTTTGATTTCAACCAGATTGTAACGAACTGCCAAGCCTTGGATTTGCTTTTGCAAGGCCGCTTCATGATATTGAGTAAAGTCCAGATGCTCGAATAGTTCATGCACAAACAAGCCAAAACCCGGCCCAGCAGGCAATGCCTGAATTTCATCGCTACCGGGGGCGAGAATGTTAATACTACTGGCATCATAATCTGGCCGTTCGCTGGTTTTTCCCCGGGTTAAGCGGGAATAACTATTCACCCACCAGTTATGTTCAATTCTAGCCTTAAACAGTTTAGCTACCGGCGCAGTTACTGTATTGGCATTGTATGCATGCAGCCGTGGCAATTCCGCAGGTGGGAAAGCGACTTCAATGCTACCGCCAGATGCTATTGCTAGTTCATCCAAGCGGGAAAATATTTGCTGCTCGGTGCAATCCCCCATACTGCTTACGCCATTTTCAGCGGGGAATAACAACCAGGCGAAGGCTGAATTATTGGTGGTGTTGATTTTTCCCATGCTCATTACACAAAGTTTTGCAGCACGGGTTATGGCAACATAAAACAGCCGAACATCTTCGGCTCGTAACTCTTTTTGGCGGTATTTGTTTACAGCTTCTAATTGTTTTTTATCAGCACAAAACTGCAGGCATGGTTGTTTGTTTTCATCATGATAAAAGATAGCATTGCCGCGGATACCCAATACTGGTGGACTCCAGGGGAAAGGGATATAAACAACGGGATATTCCAGGCCTTTAGCAGAATGCATAGTCACTATTTTCACCAGACCGGCATCACTTTCCAGACGCAACTTAGCGGCATCACCTTCACTGGAGTGTTCGATTTCGTCCTGTAACCAACGCTGTAGCTCTTCGACTCCCGGGCGTGTTCTTGCGGCTTGCTGAGAAAGCTCTAACAATTGCAGCAAGTTTGTTAGACGGCGCTCACCATCCGGAAATTGAAGCATCCGTGCTGCAAGCCCTTCGGATTTGAACAACTGCTGGAATGCCTGCATAAAGCCTTGCTGTTTCCAGCGGTAACGATAATCAGAAAATCTCCGCTGTATTTGTTCCCAATCAGCAGAGTCCTCATTTAATGCCTGCAATTCCTTCGCACTATAGCCAAAAAAGCGCCCTGCAAGCACAAACCGAAGTAACTTACTGTCGTTACATTGCTCAACACTGTGTAAAAGATTCAGCAGAGCACTGGCTTCTTCGGTTTCAAAAACACTTTTATTAGATAGGGTAACGCTATTAATTCCTTTAGCCCGTAAAGCATTTTGAACTAAAGCCGCCTGTACATGACTACGCACTAAAATAGCGATATCTCGTGCTTCGACCTGCCGATTACCAATTTGAGCTGCGGATGATTCAGCCAATAGCATCAGAGTATGATTGGCACAATGCGCTGCTGTCTCATCGCGGGCATCACCGATGCGAATGCAGCCATTACTGGAGTTTTGGTCGTTAGATTCCAGTTTCCAAATTAATAACGGGGCTGGCTCTGCGCCCGCAATGGTTAGTCTTTGTTTGTCTGCATTCGGTGATGCCTGCACCGGCTGGTATTGAATAGCATCTTGGATAAATACCCCGGCGTGTTGGCTAAACAGGCAATTTACGGCTTGAACTAGACCTGTGCTTGAACGCCAGTTAACCCCTAATGAATAGCGTTGATCGGCATCTTTAACCGCCTGCATGTAGGTAAAAATATCGCCACCACGGAAGCTGTATATTGCCTGCTTTGGATCACCAATAAGACATAAACTACCCGCGTTTGCCTGAGTATAAATCGTCGTATAAATCGTCTTGAAAATCCGATATTGAACGGCATCAGTATCCTGAAATTCATCAATCATCGCAACGGGATAGCGATCGCTCAAATGCGCTGCCAACTGACTACCCAGATCACCTTGCAATGCGTTATCCAATTGACTCAGTAAGTCATTAAAGTAAAGTTGCTGCGCCGCTATTTTTGTATCGCTAAGGTGTTGTTTGATAGAACCACGGGCTTCCAGCAGGAAAGCCGTTTTACACACTGAAATAATTTGCTTGATTGCCTCGACCTGTTGCTGATAGGCAGAGCAAATCTCAAAAAATGGATTTTCTGGAGTGACAAACTTAGCTTTGGTTTTTTCTTGAAGGATTTCTGTAGTCAATAATTCAAATTTAGCGCCAAGGTTTAAGCGGCTGAATGAGTTTTTCGCCACGCTAACTTCGGCAGCAACTTTTAGTGCCTTCTCTACTGCACTTTTGTTGTAACTGTGACGATTAAGCGCACTATCACTTGTCAGAATTTTTTCAACTTCCGAGGCTTCCTGTTGCCAGCTACTGGCTAGCTTTTGATGCAGCCGTTCTAATGCAGAGGTTTTTGCGCGTAATTGTTTTTCCAGTTTAGAAACCGACCCAATTTCAGGTAAAAGCGTGACTTCATCGAGCTGCAGCTGCTCGCTAACTGCCGATAATAATGCATCCGGCGTGCTCCATTGTGCTATCAGCAATCTGTTGATCATCTGATCTGCTTGTTTATTGCCAAACCATTGCCGCCAAAAATCTTCAGCCGCTTGTTGCCGTAGCATGGCCTCATCTTCTATAAAATCCAGCTCGAAAGCCATGCCGGTAGCAAAGGCATTGTCCTGCAACATGCGTTGGCAATAGCCGTGAATAGTAAACACCGCAGCCTCATCAATACTGACCACTGCCGCGCGTAGGCGTACTTCGTCGATGGCTTTGTATTCTGCACGCTGTTTGAGCCAATCAGACAACTCTGGATCATCTTTACATGCAGCTTCCGTATCTGCCGATTGTAAAACTGCCAATGCCTGCTGTACCCGCTGACGAATTCGCGAACGGAGTTCTTCAGTGGCATCTTTGGTAAATGTAACCACCAAAATTTGTTCTACCGTTAACGCCTGTTCCAGCAATTGACGCAAATACAAACTGGTAATGTTGTAGGTTTTTCCGGTACCGGCACTGGCTTCAATTAGCGTTATACCATCGAGCGGCATGGCAAAGGGTTTAAGCTCTGTCATTGAGCTTCCTGAAGTTACCATTACAGCTCCTCCTGATGATCAAGAATGGGTTGGTAAATCTCAGCTGCGATGCTTCGGAACTCATCATTTAGAGGATCACGATCCCGGAATAATACTGCGACAGCTTTATCCTCGCGCTCACCGGAGCTGGCTAAGAAATCAGAACCTAGCCACTTTGTGAGCCAGTTTTTATCCTTATTGCACCAGGCCCAGCTGGTTTTAGGGAAAAAGGCTAAAGGTTTTTGTAGCCCGCTAGCGAAATAACCCAGCAAAACCAGCAAATGCTTTTCTGCAGTGGCCGATCCTAAAGGCTTTAAGCACAAGGTTTCATCGTCGGCCAGCATGACACTCTGCCCTGAGTTTGGCAGACTAATAGCAACCAATAAATGTTGAATCCACAGGGTCAAACGGTCAATGGGGCGTAATTTACCGACCCGATAGGCAATCACCCCATCGGAATTAAACGGTTGAATATCTCCACTCAGGTGCCAGCGGCCTAATTTAATATCGATGCGTAAGGGCTCTGTTGCCGGCCTTTCGGCTAACAAAGGCATTAACTTTTCATAAACACCCTGCACTGCCGCTTTGATGTTTTCGGTAACAATTTCAGCGGATAAACCGTGTGGTAAACGACCACTACCCCGATATAAAGCAAAGGCAACATCTTCTGATTGACCACTAATCTGATCTTGTAGAACATCAGCTTTAAGTTTCCAGTCCTCAAGGTAGTCAAGCTTGAACGGCTCCTGATCTTGAATAATGTCGTCTTCACGCGGTAGGCGCATACCCAATTGTTGAGCCAAATATGCAGCGGCGGGGTTTTTGAAAAACCGAATCAAATCTACAAGCCTGACATCAACTATACCCGCTGGAACTTCTGGCAAACTTTCATCGTCCTGCGGATAAAACGCCTGAGCTGCTTTATCGCCCGGATTAATTGCCCAACTACTATCGTAACTAAACAATTGCGAGTGTTGCGCGCTAAAGTAATCCAGATTAAACGGTTGTAACGGGTGTTGAGTAAAAACTTGCTCTGATAAAGGTGGCTTAGCGTCCGGATAACAACCATCAAGGTAATCTAGGAGTTCGTTAATGGTTTCAGCTGGCAGGCTTTGTTTGTCGGTACGAACATTCCGGCTTTGATAGCTTATAAACAAACACTCCCGAGCTGAACAAAGTGATTCCAGAAAAATATAGCGGTCGTCCAGCCGGCGGGAACGATCGCCGCGTTGTGGGTTTTCCTGCATCAGATCGAAAGCATTAGCCGGTTGCCGGCGCGGAAAATCCGCCTCGTTCATGCCCAGCATATAAATAACCCGAAAAGGCAGGCTACGCATCGGTATTAAATTACTAAAAGTTACCCCGCCGTGCAGAAAACCAGTGGCACTGTCAGCATCGTCCATTCGTTCATTCAACAACTGACGGACTACCGATAGCGATAACTCTGCACAAAACCCGCCCTGTTCTGCTTCCTTCAGGCACTGATCTAGACATCCAGAAATCAGCCTGAACAAATCACTATCCTCGTCATTGTCTTGGGCAAAAAACTGTGCAAACATCCGTAATAAGTCTGTACGCCACTGACTAAGGGAACGATCTGCAACCAGCGCTTTGCGCCAATAATCTAAGCGATCCAGCAAGCTTTGCAATGCGCCAAGAACTTGTAATTCGTTAGTTTCAATATCCACATACGGAACACGGGATGAATACATCAAGCCTTCTTCATCTACCGGACTAACTAAACCTAAGAATAAGCGTTGTAGGCCAAACTGCCAGCTGTGTAAGCCAGCATCACCCGGCAAGCCTAAATCAATACGGTGGGCTGCATCAGCTGCCCAA
>JAKITM010000052.1 GCA_021648045.1 Lysobacterales bacterium | reverse complement strand
AGCAACTTGAAAGAAAGGTCCTCGGTATCATGAGAAAACTACAAGCCCTTCCGGCTCGGGTTAAGAGCTACTTTTTACATCCAGCAATTCAGTACGCTGCATAGGGTATTTGGACGCTAGGTTAATACTATTGTAACCACAGCCAACGCTAAATATACTTCCTATCTCAGCGAGATTCCCTGCTAGCGGAGTACCAAGATAAGGGTGCCGACAGTTTGAATCAAGCGGCCAAAACCAGCGTCATCCAAACCACTCCAGTAGTATGTGTATAGGTGTAACGCCGCAGCGCCACCTTGTGAGTGAGCGACTATACCGAATGAGCTATAGTTATCACCGAAGGCATTAATTAATTGAGCAAACTGATCATGAGAACGGTTCTGCTCTAGGTCTGAAATTTAATGCTATTACTAAACTGTGACTGTACTGGAGCCCATACATCACTGGAACAATAACCATGTACCAACATCAACTTAGCCCCCCTGTGATTGTGATTTATCAGCACTGGATTTATTCAAGTAACTTGCATCTTCTGGCTTCTCACCTTTTAGCATCGACTCGGTAATAACATCTTGAAAACTTAATTTAGATTTCTCAAAAAGCAGTTTAGAAGTTTCTTGTACCGTGGGAAGGGTTAACTCTAGCCGTTCAATATTGAGCAAACTAACATAGTGAGTTGTGTCTTCAATACGGATATTTCTTAACTCGTACGGTGCCTGAACAGCTTTTGCAAGTAACCACCGGTCATCCAGCTGTAACTTGATTTTCCCATCAGAAGCATCGGCAATAGTAGATACCCATGAAACAGGTATTAACTTTCTATTTTTACCATTTGCTAGTGTTCCCCATACCTCAGCCATTACCCGAAAGCGCCTATCGTCTTTAGCTGTACTTAAAGCGAAATCGAGATTGATTTTATGGCCGTTTGCATAACTCCCTTCCGCAGAGTCGCCGCTGAGCTCTAAATCCGAATAAACGATTGGTATTGTATGTTCAGCCGTTCGATAAAATGGTTTAGATCGTGGTGTTATTCCCTTCGATACTACTTGAACTTGATACATGCCTTCTTGTTCAGCCGTAAATTCAGCATAAAACTCACCATCTCTGGCGACCTTATCAGAGCCTAAACCATCATCAAGCATCTTGACTCTAAAAGTGCTGCCATCCGGTGAAGTGACTTTTAAATATGCGCGCTTAATTAGGTTTAGATCTTGTCGAACGACAGTAAACTCAGAATCATCAGTAAATGCATTGGCATTAATGCTTATAACATCCCCAACTAACTGGCCATGCGAACTGATATAAGACTTCAATCTATACGGGCTATCGCTACTCACCAAAAGATAAGCTTCTGTTGCGCTAGCTTGCGCACTTGAAATTTGAAATTTATAGCTGGATGATCTACTTTTGCGCATACTAAACTCGGTTGCAGGCAGTTGCACCGCTCCCATTCCAAAAGCTAGATCTTGCTCAGTGAACATCTGGGTATTCGTAACTAAATCTTTACTAGAGTTGTGTCCATTGATATCTATTTGCCATTGTTGCTGGTCACCATTTGGTGCAAACAACAGCGCTCTGGGGTTTTCACCATCAATTGGAATTTCCTTTCGCCATTCGTAGTGCCCCTTATTTGGAGCCAAGTCAATCGCAATCATAGCGCTTTTAGAAATTATAGCTAACTCTTCCGGGTTAACCTTCTGCATCAATTTAATTTCCTCAGCTGGTCCCGCTAAATGCTTTGCTGTTGGTGAATCAGCCGCCAAAGCTACGCTTGAAGTCAAAATAACTGACATAGATAATACATAATAATTTACACTTATTCATTAAAAACCTCTTTTATAAATTTGCATCTTTAAGGTATCTAACGAACTACAATTCATTATTTATGTGTTGACACATAAAAGCCGCAAAGAAAGTTAGAGTCTCAAAGGCACTGGTTAAAAAAACATAATTCATGTTTCAACAAACAAAACATGAATCGCCCTGTTGAACATACTACAAAACTGTCTGTCGAACGATACCCTTGTCCGATATGAAATGAGCCTGAAATAGATTGCCAGTTACAGCTATTTAAATATTTCCGCTTTTATATACTGACTTTCACGGTATTGGCGATTATCATATACATTACTTATCCAAAGGTATTTACCAATGTCGAACAGAAACACGGAAAATGAAAATAACGGCCCGCTAAGTACTTTTTTGAATAAACTGAGGTATAAAGAAATATATCGTCAGGCTATTGGCATCTTGTTATTGATGGTGTTTGCAGTATTTGCGGAGCCACAGCAACCTTGGGCAGGCATTGGGGTCGCCATGGTAGTGATTGGTGGCGTTATCCGTTTCTGGGCTGCTGGTATGGTAATGAAAAATCAAGTATTGGCAACTTCCGGACCTTATGCCTGGGTTCGCCACCCACTTTATGTCGGTAACATACTGATATTATTTGGAATGGTGGCTATTTGCCTGAATTGGTGGATATTGGGTATCACCGTATTTTTCTTCTGGTTTTTCTACCCGCCGGCAATTAAATACGAAGATGGGAAGCTATTGAAAATATTCGGTAATTCCTGGAAAAAATGGTCTTCACAGGTGCCTGCATTAATGCCTAGATTGACCCCTTATCCGCATAAAAGCGAAGACACATGGGACCTGAAACGCGCTATTGGCCGTAATGGCGAAATGTATATTCTGCTTTGGGTTGCAGCCAGCGTGCTATTGGCCTTTTATTTGAACGCTTAAGAACGCGCGCGGATTTCAAATTGCTGCGATATTGACACCTTCTCCCCTGCAGCAACTCCATGCCCGGAGTGCCCTCCCCCTGAAGCTTGCATCAGCAAAGCCCAGCCGCCTAACCAAATGGCAAACAACATCATCGCCAGGCCGATTACCCTTCTAGCCTGTAGTGATGAACGCAGTTGAGACAATAGCGGTCCGGCAACGGTAATTGAGGTCAATGCAGGCAAAGTGCCGAGCCCAAATGCTAGCATTATCATTGCTGCTGAAAATGCAGCACCACTGGCAGCCGCGGTAAGTAATACGGTATATACCAGCCCGCAAGGTAGCCAACCCCACAGCAGCCCTGTTTTGAGGGCACTCCACACTGGCGAGGCTGGTGAGTTTCCTGATAAATTTGCTGATGAGTTTTTTGCGGGTTTAGCGCGCATAAGCCGACTGATTTTTAGCCAAAGCTTGCCGCCCCCGCGCTCTAACCAGCCGAGATAGGACTTATTGGTGAGGTACTGTAAACCAATTAGAAATATCATCAACGCCGTTAATAAACGCAGTGTAATAGCCCATTGTTTTAGTTCAACAATAAGCCCGATAGAGCCCACCACAGCACCAACAATTGCCCCCAGCAATGTGTATGAACTTATTCTGCCAAGATTAAAAACCATGGCTTTGCTGATTGCACGCCATTTACTCTCACCCGGCTCAATACTGCCGGCACCCATGGCAGCGGCTATACCACCACACATTCCAAAACAGTGTGCGCTGCCAAGCAAACCCACCATAAATACAGCAAACATGGTGGGAATAAGGCTCATCGTTTAGTCGTTGTTATGTGATTGATCGAGTGATTGAGTGGTTTGAGTGGCCGCCTTCGGCTCTTTGGCAAGGGTATCTTCGTTTTTCTGACTATCGCTGACCTCAGCCTCCTGTTCTTCAAGGGTTTGCTCGCGGTCCATTATGATGCCCCACGCGGGGCTATCAAGGTCTTCATACTGGCCTCCTTTCAATGCCCAGAAAAACAACCAAATGGCGAGCGCTGAAAGCAAAAGCCCCAGTGGAATCATAAAATATAGACTGCTCATAACAACAAATTCCGATAGTAAATTAGGCTTGAGGTGCTGGCTTTACGCGTGAAATTCTCATGGCGTTTAAAATCACCACAATCGAGCTAAGGGACATCCCAATGACAGCCATCCACGGATCAAGAAAGCCGCTGACCGCCAAAGGAACAGCGAGTAAATTGTACATCAGCGACCACCCTAGGTTTTGTTTTATTATCCGAGATGTAAACTGAGAAATAGTGTGCGCCTCTACAATAGTATTGATGCTGTTAGCGGTAACAATGAAATCCGCACTACTTTTAGCTAGATGGGTAGCTGAACCCATGGCCATGGATACATCCGCTCCCGCCAGTACGGGCGCGTCATTGACCCCATCACCAACCATCAATACCCGTTCACCGTCTTGTTGGTAAGCACGAATTATTTCCAGCTTATTTTCTGGCAGTTTACGCGCCTGCCAGTCGTTAATATTCAGTAGTCGTGCAATCCGTGCAACTTCAGCTTCAGAATCGCCAGAGAGCATAGTAATTTTAAGTTGCGCCAGTTGTAATTGCCGAATGGTTGCAGCCGCTTCGGGTCGAACTTCATCGACCAGAATAATCTGTCCGAAGACCCCTGCAGAATCTCCAATAAAGATTTGCACACCAATCGTCTCGCCATTTTCATTTTCGCCGAGTTTGTTTGTAAGCTTAAGCGGGTTTTCATTTATCGCATTGACAAAGCTTAACTCACCCAATCGATAGCACTGTTGGTTAAGCTTGGCCTCTATCCCCTGCCCTGCATATATTTTCAGTTCTTGTGGCTGGTAGCCCGCGCTCTCCAGATCCGCAAATGCTGTGGCTAGCGGGTGCTCTGATTGGCGTTCCATTGCTGTTGCCAAAGCGGATATTTGTTCGATTTTCCAGTCCGACCGCAGTGCATTAACTTTCTCGATACGTAACTTACCCTGGGTCAAAGTACCGGTTTTATCAAAAACCACCCGCTGAATTCCGGCAAGCACATCGATAGCATTGGTTTTTACAATCACCAGGCCGGCCTTCATTAATCTACGACTAGCTGCTGCCAGAGATGCAGGAGTAGCTAATGAAAGCGCGCAAGGACAGGTCACCACCAGGGTTGCCAACGCGACATCGAAGGCCTTAGTTGGATCGATAAATTGCCATACAACCCAAGCAGTTGAAGAAATCAATAACACGGCGCTGACAAACCAACTGGCAATTCGGTCGGCCGTTTCCGCTACTTTTGGCTTATGTAATTGAGCTTCAAGCAAAGTACGCCCAAGCGCGCTGATAGCGGTTGCCTCACCACAGGCAGTAGTCCTAATGCTGATAGGGTCGCCCAGGTTAACGCTTCCAGCCAGCACCTGCTGGCCCTCGACCACAGTCCGGGGTAAGGATTCGCCAGAAAGAAAGGCCTCATCCAGCAGGCTTTTCCCGGCAACCACCTCGCCATCAACAGGAACGGTATGACCTTTTGGAATCAGCACTAGATCACCTTTAACCAAGTCGGCAATCGGCACAGCCACAGGTTTATCTGTGACAATTTCCTCGGGCTCTACTGCCTTTGTTTGAAGTCGATAGGCGATTTCTGGCAACAGTCGCGATAAGGCATTGCTCAAGTCGGCGCTTTTACGCCGCAAACTGAATTCAAGGAATCGCGCCAGCAGCAGCAGGAAGACAAACATCACCACCGAATCAAAATATAAGGCCCCCTCGCCACGCATATAATTATAAATGCTGGCACTCCAAGCCAGAATCAGGGCAATTGCAACCGGCAGATCCATGCCCGGGCGACGAGCTTTAATCCCATTCCATGCACCTATGAAAAATGTTTGCCCGGAGAAAAACACCACCGGTGTTGCCACCAATAGTGATATTCCTTCGAGAAAACGGCGCATATCATCTGAAATTGTTGAGAAATCACCGGCGTATAAACCTACGGTGTAGGTCATTACCTGCATCATTCCTAAGCCTGCAACCAGTAGGCGGATAATGGCTTTGTTGCGGGCTTTACGGAAAACTTCTATATTTCGGTCCTCACCCATCAAATGTGGTTGGTAGCCTAGTTGCTGCATGGTTTGCATCAGCTCACTAAGCTTGATTTGATCCGCCGACCAAATGATTTTGGCAAATCCAGAAGAAAGATCAATTTGGACTTCTTTAACGCCCTTTTTCTTTACCAGCGCTGTGCGTAATAGCCAGATACAGGCAGCGCAATGTAAGCCTTCAATTAATACTGGCAGGCTTCGATTACCGTCAGCGCAAAGCTCGCCCCAATAAGCCTCCCGCTGGTCAAAGGCTAGCCAATCATCCAGGCGGCTGAGGTAATCTTCGTTTACTTTACTGGAATTACTGTCACGAAAACGATAATACTGCTCTAGATTTCCCGCCTGAATGAATTCAGCAACCGCCTTACAACCGTGACAACACACAGGCAAGCTCTGACCCTCAAGCTCTACCGAAATATCACAGCCGGAGGGAATGGGTTCAGTACAATGGAAACAACTTTCGATAGCTTTGCTCACGAGCGAATGTTTGGATTTAAATTTCGGAAATTAATCCTGCGGCTCTGATTCCGGCTCCTTAGACTTAAGCCCGGTTTTTTTGGCCGGTAGCATTTCCGCGCTGATATTTTTATAATCTGATTTTTCAACAACTAAATAATCCGGATTTTTAATAGCAATTACCAATGTGCTGATGCTTGCGATGACCGCAATCATCGGCAAGGCCATAATAAACCACGGCCAAAACTGCTTATACCAAGGTTCGTCGTCTAATTGTTGATTCTGAATATTGTTCATTTAAAATTTACCGTTATGGCCCGCTTGCAGGCAGGAAAAAGCGAGCGTTTAGAAGCAGCTCGAGGTCTTGTCTATCTTTTGCAGTGATCTTCAGATGGATTGTGCGCCCACCGCTGCCGGTTGATCGCGGAGCTCGAATGCGCAAAACAAACTGAGCCGTTGATTCAGCCGCAATACTTGGCGCTTTATCCATATCAATTTCACCGCCTTTAAGGTCGGTAAGCTGTAAGGATAGCGCATGTGCCCTACGGTCCATATTGGTCACCGACAAAGTGTATACATTTTCAATAATGTCATCGGACAGTTCACGGTAAAGTGCGTTACGATCTCGAATCAATTCTGCACGCATAGGTGTGCGATTTACTAAGCCATAAGCCCAGACCGTCACTAACGCGGCCAGCAACACAGCATAAATAATCATCCGCGGACGCAATAATCGTGTGGACTTCTGCGTCTGGGCTTGCTCGGTGGTGTATTTAATCAGGCCTCGTTCATATCCCATTCTGTCCATTACTTGGTCACAAACATCAATACAAGCGGCACAGGCAATACATTCATATTGCAGGCCATTGCGGATATCAATACCCGTGGGGCAGACCTGAACACAGAGCGTGCAATCAATACAGGAACCCAGGCCTTTCTCAACCGGGTCATCTTTGCGCCGGCGCGCACCGCGGGGTTCGCCGCGCTTATCATCATAGGAGATGATTAAAGTATCTTTGTCGAACATGGCGCCCTGGAAGCGCGCATAGGGACACATGTATTTACACACTTGTTCGCGCATAAAACCGGCATTGCCATAGGTTGCAAAGCCGTAAAAAATCATCCAGAAAGTTTCCCATGGCCCTAAACTAAAGCTTGTTATCATCCCCCAAAGTTCGCGAATGGGTGTGAAGAAACCAACAAATGTAAATCCTGTAATTAAGCCAATCAATATCCAGACAAATTGTTTAGAAGACTTGCGAACGATTTTATTCGCATCCCAGGGTGATTTATCCAGTTTTTGCCGCTTGTTTCTATCGCCTTCAATCAAGCGTTCAACTTTCATGAACATCAGCGTCCAGACTGTTTGTGGGCAGGCAAAACCACACCACAAGCGCCCCGCCAGTGCGGTAAAGAAAAACAAAGATAATCCGGCGATGATTAACAACAATGCCAGATAGACAAAATCCTGAGGGAACAGAGTGATTCCAAAGATATAGAAACGCCGCGCTGGCAAGTCAAACAATAGTGCTTGATGGCCATCCATTTGCAGCCAGGGCAACAAATAAAACAGACCAAGCAGTATCCACAGAGCTATGTTGCGCAGGTTTTGAAATTTACCGCTTACATGGCGCGCATAAATCTTTGGTTCTGCCTGAATCAGACCAACATTCTGTTGGCCTTCGCCATCAGGTTTCATGAACTGATTTCATGAGCTAATTTCATTGGCTGTCTTCATGCCCTACAACTTTGCCGTCTTTAAGGCCGGGAACGCCCTGCTCTGGCGACTTAATTCCGGTAACCGATAATAAGTTGTTAGCAGCTACGCTATCAGGACCTGTGCGCACCATATATAGAGTCAGTGCTGCGGTCACCACGCAGATTACCCAGAGAAAAGCAAAACCCAGGGTATAACCCCACTCGCGACCCATATCCCATTTTTCTGTCCATGCGCCGGTCATTGCTTGCGGGTCTAGCAACCCGAAAATCACCAAACTACCCAAGCAGGCACCGAGGAAAGAAACCCACAGCACAATGCCAATATCCCGCTTCAAATTGACCGGTGTATGGCGGTTTATTTCACCCGTGCCATGGTTGCTCATTATTTCGCCAGACTGGAAACATACGCCGCAATCAGTCGAATTCTTTCTTCCGTGAGAAAGTCTTTTTGTGCGGGCATTTTGCCTATTCGTCCGTTTGCCACAGATTCTGATATCGCTGCTTCTGAACCACCATACAGCCAAATGTTGTTGGCCAAATTAGGCGCACCCATAGCCGGGTTGCCTTTGCCTTCAACACCATGACAAGCCACACAAAAGATGTTGTAGCGCGCTTCACCCTTGGCCGCTAGTTGCGAGTCGGCATCTTGGCCTGATAGCTGTCTTACAAAAGCAGTTACTTCCTGTACACCGTCATCATTTAATGCCGCCTGCCAAGCAGGCATTACACCGGTACGGCCATTGCTTATGGACATTACTATACCGTCAAAGTCACTCGCATAAAGCCAATCATCATCAGTTAGATTAGGAAAGCCGCGCGCGCCGCGCGCATCAGAACCATGACAACCTGCGCAGTTAGCGGCAAACAGACGACCACCAGTCAACAGCGCCTGCTCATTTTTGATTAATTCTTCAGGGCTCAGCTTCGCAAGCGGGGCAAAAAGTGCTATTTGGGCTTCGTGCACCTCTCTGGCCTCATTATTGTACTGACTGATTTCCGTCCAGTTCAGAAAGCCTTTGAAATTCCCCAGGCCAGGATAAAGCGCCAAATAGCCTAAGCCAAATACTATGGTGAAATAAAACAAATATAACCACCAGCGAGGCAAGGGGTTATTTAATTCCTGAAGATCGCCATCCCAAACATGTCCGGTTACATCACCTTCTTTTGAATTATTGGCTTTGTTTTTGGTTGCCCAAACAATTAACCACCAACAGGCAAAAATGTTAGCGAGCGTAACAATTATGACAAACCAGCTCCAAGCTGTAGACATCATGGCTGAGTCTCCTCAGATTCAGTATTGGGCAAATCATCTTCTACTGCCAAATTTGCAGCTTCCTCAAACTCTTGTTTGCGTTTAGGGCTCCAAGCCCAGAACACCATTACACAAAAAGTAATGAACAAAATGACCAGTACAGCACTACGAAATGTAACCAAATCCATACTTACCTCCCACTACGGGCCAAACCAAGGCCCTGCAGGTAATGTATCAGCGCATCAAGCTCTGTTTTACCTTCAACGGCCTTAGCGGCACCCGCAATCTCATCATCGGTGTAAGGGTCACCGAGCATGCGCAAACGGCGCATTTTTCTGGTAGTGATTTCACCATCAATTTCATTATTAGCCAGCCAGGGATAACCGGGCATATTCGACTCAGGCACTACATCGCGCGGACTATTAAAATGAATCCGATGCCAATCATCGGTGAAACGACCGCCGACTCGGGCAAGATCAGGGCCCGTACGTTTAGAACCCCACTGGAACGGGCGGTCATATACAGACTCACCGGCAACAGAATAAGGCCCGTAGCGCTCAGTTTCACTTACGAAGGGACGAATTTGTTGTGAGTGACAGCCGTAACAGCCTTCCTTCACATATATATCACGGCCTTCCAATGCCAGCGCATCGTAAGGCTCAATACCTTCAATAGGCTCGCCAACCAGGTGTTTCTGCACTACCAACGGTAGAATTTCTACCAGTCCTGCCACGCTGATTACAGCAACAATAAGCACCATCATCAGGCCAATGTTTTTTTCAACTACTTCATGAGACATGTTGAATCCTCCTTATGCCGGGTCCGGAACAACAATGGACACTGGCTGTGAACCCTTGATGGTCTTATATACGTTATATGCCATGATGCACATACCGGTTAGGAACATAGCCCCACCCAGCAGCCTGATGGCATAGTAAGGATAAGTTGCTGAAAGCGACTCAATAAAGGTATAGGTCAGCGTGCCATCAGCATTGAACGCGCGCCACATAAGACCTTGCATTACCCCGGCAATCCACATTGATGCGATATACAAAACCACACCAATGGTAGATATCCAGAAATGTACATCAATCAGCTTGATGCTGTACATATCTTTTTTACCATACAGTCGCGGAATTAACACATAAAGCGAGCCCATGGTCATCATCGCTACCCAGCCCAGCGCACCGGAGTGCACATGCCCAATGGTCCAGTCGGTGTAATGTGATAATGCATTGACTGTTTTGATCGCCATCATCGGGCCTTCAAATGTAGACATGCCGTAGAAAGACAGCGCCACGATCATCATTTTAAGGACTGGATCTGTGCGTAGTTTGTGCCAGGCCCCTGAAAGCGTCATCATGCCGTTGATCATGCCGCCCCAACTAGGTGCCAGCAGAATTAATGAAAACACCATACCAACTGACTGTATCCAGTCCGGCAGCGAGGTGTAATGCAGGTGATGCGGACCGGCCCACATATAAGTGGAAATTAGCGCCCAAAAATGCACGATAGACAGGCGGTAGGAATAAACTGGGCGCTCTGCCCGCTTGGGCACGAAATAATACATCATGCCGAGGAAGCCGGCGGTCAGAAAGAAGCCAACCGCATTATGCCCATACCACCATTGCACCATGGCATCGACCGCCCCGGAATAAATCGGGTAAGACTTAGTCCAGGTTACCGGTATCGCCAGATTATTAAAGATGTGCAACACGGCAACGGTGATAATAAAGGCACCATAAAACCAATTGGCCACATAAATATGTTTAACCTTGCGCTTAACAATCGTACCGAAAAACACCACCGCATAAGATATCCAAACCACGGCGATGGCGATGTCAATTGGCCATTCCAGTTCTGCGTATTCTTTACCTTGGGTAATGCCAAGCGGCAAAGTAATCGCTGCTGCAACAATAATCAGCATCCAGCCCCAGAAAGTAAATGCTGCGAGCTTCGGCATAAACAAGCCGGCATGACAGGTGCGCTGAACCACATAATATGATGTGCCCATTAAAGCTGAGCCACCAAAAGCAAAAATTACCGCATTGGTATGCAGAGGTCGAAGTCGACTGAATGTCAGCCAGGGAATATCGAAATTAAGAACCGGGAACAGCATCTGGGCGGCAATAACTACCCCCACCAGCATGCCGACAATCCCCCAGACTACGGTCATTACAGCAAATTGCCGGACGACCTTATCATCATAGGTTTCTTGGTTGCTCATAAATTGGCACCTTATAGAAAATAGCATTTCAAACTGGTAATGTAATGTAGTAATTCTCTGTTGATTATTATTTTGTTTAAACAAACAGATTTTTAGCTAACATTCACAGATCATTATATACCTCTAATGGCTGCTTAGTGCCATTTTAAAAAAGACTTAGCTGATCTGGGTCATGTGATTTGTTATTAGTGATTAGTGATTAGTCATTTTAGTTTGGTTTGCTAATGTGCGGGGGTGATTGAATTTGAGCGAGTGTTTTTGGTTGAATAGTTGTGCTTCTTGCTGAGATCCCAGCTCGGGGGCCGGGAAGACAGTGGGGCTAGCACCCTGCCCATTCTACGTTCTATCCGTAGCGACCTTTAATGTAATCAGCGGTTTCCTGCTGTGCTCGGCAGGTCATGGTTATCTCCGTACACTTTTACTTGATGGTGAAAAGGTCGGGAGGATAAACCATAGCCGGCTACTAATACAGCCTCAGACCAAACCACCGAAAGAATGATACGCTAGCACTTAAATTAACTAGATTATAATGCTACAAGTTCTTTTGTGAGGCTTTAAATATGTTGAGAGTAATAGTTCCAATGGTATGTCTACTTGGCTTGGTACAAGCTTCAATTGGCCAGACAATATTTGTCAATGATTTCGAAGCTTCTGATTTGCCTGTGATTGCAGTCGGTAATAATGAGCCCTCAAGCCGGCATACGCCCATGCCATTGGGATCAACTGCTGCCACACAAGGCTATTATGAGTATTTACCACCTGGGTATGAGACCCAAGGGCAGGAGTATCCGCTGCTGTTGTTCATTCATGGTTTAGGAGAAAATGGTGATGGTGACTCTCAATTAAATCGTGTTTTGGCCAATGGCCCGCCGAGATTAATCAACAATGAGTCTTGGCAAGAAGACCTACCCTTTGTGGTGCTTTCGCCTCAGCGTTCTGGAGGCGGTTGTACTTCCAGTAATGAAATCAGGGATTTTATTGATTATGCATTGTTAAATTATGACATCAATCCAACTCGGGTTTATTTAACCGGACTCAGTTGTGGTGCGATTGGTAGTTGGAATTATTTGGGCAACAACACCAATACTCAAATCGCTGCGATGGTGCCGATTGCTGGTAATGGCAATGGTGCTTTCAACAATGCAGGTTGTGAGTTAGCCACTGTGCCAATTTGGGCTTTTCATGGTGATAATGATGGGGTTGTGGGAGTTGGTGGGACCACAGGGCCGATCAATAATATAGCGGCTTGCCAGCAACCCAGGCCAGTTGATGCTAGTATGGTCATTTATCCAGGAGTGGGGCATAACTCATGGCGTAGAACTTATGATTTAAGTGCTGGCCATGATATTTATCAATGGTTTCTTAACTTCAGAAATGAAAATGCTATAACAATTCCTTGAATTACTGCCCGAAACAATGAATTGTGGCAGCCATCACATAGAAAACATCCCACACCAATTTCAGGGCGACTGAGGGTCACGGTAGGAATACCGGTTACCCGGTAGATCCTTATGTGCGCTACTAACACATACGGCTCCTACATCGGGTCAAACACTCAGCCGCTGGTTGGGGTATGGATGAATTGCTCGCGCTTTCGGAATACCCCAGTTGATGAACCTGACGAATTTCCGCCACGGAACTGAACTACCCCGTTGACTCCGGCGTTTGTCAATATAGTTGCCGCCTCATCGCCTTTATCCATAAGCGTATCACCGCTGTCCTGAAACCATCCAACACCTGTATATTGCCCGATACTGCATAGTAATTAAAGTAACTGATCCTTAAACACGACTCAACACGGTTTAGCACACAAGCTTCCAGCAGCTAAAAAGAATAGAGTTAAAGGAGTGTTTATAAAGTTCCAGATTTATGATTATCAAACATAAAAAACCGGCTGTCTTACCGATTATTCAATCAGCAAAGCAAACCGGAGCTATTGCTATGGGTTTGTTTTTAAAACACAGACTACATACTAGGTCTGCGCTCAGCCACCTCACTTTTGGGTCAATTGACTCATCGCCCTGTCAGCAATCACTGACTTTCGCTCGTGGCAAAAACGGGAATGGTTCTATTTGATGTCTGTTCTCGGGTTTCGGGTTTCAACTAGGGGAGGCTCAATATGTCCTCGGGTTTCTGGGGATTTGGGTACTAGTCATTAGATGTTATGTTATGTTATGTTCAAACCTAGATGAAGAATGACCAGTGGTCAAGGAAGACTAAAAATGACGAGAGTGAAGAAATTTACCGCTGTTTCTGGAGCGTTAATCGTTGTTATTGCTATTACCTACTTCCTAGCGCCTCAGTCGTACAAAGAGCATTTGTTTATCCAACCTGTTGAAACAGCGGTATCCGATCCAGCGCCCTCACCCCAACCAGACAACAATCAGCTTGGGTCTGAGGCTACAGTGAATTCATCTTCCCCCCCATCCCGAGACCCTGCAGACGGTTCTCAGCCTCATTCGGAAACAACTCAGCCGTACTCTCCTGTTCTCAGTGAGATTGTTACGCAGGAAAATCTCAAAAGCGACATCGAGGCTTGGGAGGAACAAATGGAGGAAAAGGGGCGGGCTTTTGTTTCGGAGAGCGGTCACAAGGTTTACATTGAACAGGATTCGCGTCTAGATAGACAAGATCCAGATTCGTTAAACAAATTTTCCAATAATACCTCGATCGAAGAAATTGTTGCACTAGCACAGAAGGGAGATCCATCAGCCATGCTTGCTCTCGCGAATGTGGCCTATTCTGCACGACGGTGGGCTGAGGGTGATTATTACGCCATTGAGGCCACGAGAATTTCAGGATCATCTGAGCCCATATTGCATGGGGCGTTACGAAGACGGGAGCATGCGGGGCAGGACCCATTTCTGGACCAATTTTTAGATAATAACATGGCAAGTTGGTTCTTGGCGGCTTATTTGCAAGGAAATCTCACAGCTGCACAGCCAGTTGAAGCATATTTCCGCATGGCGGAAATTGAAGATCAGGTGTGGGTAGTGAATAGAGCCCATGAAATCATTGCGTTAATAAACCAAGGAGGGTAGAAAAGTGTTATTTCGTATTTCACTAAAATGCCTAATCGTTGTTGTATTCGGGTTTATAGCTACGTTTGCTTATGCTCAAGATGGAGGTGATGAGGGGGGTGACGGTGGAAATGGAACTCCTCCTCCATCATCGATTATATGTAATACATGCAACACTGCTCTAGACGCTACATTTCAGGACTACATTTCAGGACTACATTTCAGGACAGACACCACATACCACTACATTTCAGGACAGACACCACATACCACACCACATAGAGAATATCCTACACCAGATTCAGCATTCAGCCGATGATTTTTTTGCCCTAATAGTTCAATATTCACACTCAAGGGGGAAAAATCATGACACTACCAAGAAAACAGCTTATATCTAT
>JAKITM010000051.1 GCA_021648045.1 Lysobacterales bacterium | reverse complement strand
TCAAAGCGCTCTTTCTCTATTTTATTCATGCTACAATTTCCTCTAAATATCACCCGGAATTGGGTTTGGAAATTATACGTATCTTGATGCATGGGGTTTCTGCCGCAACGCGGCTTCGTTCAACAAGCTGATTAAGCCAATGTCGCCAGCAATAAATGCTGAAAGATTAACTGATCGGAAAAAAATCAATAAATGGTTCAAACGCAATTGCAAATGGACTCTTGGCAGGGAATGCACAGCCCAGGAAAAAGCTGATTTTCTAGTTTACATAAATACACCCTCAACACTTCAGGAATAAAACCTATGAAATATACTCTTGCAATAAGCGCTGTTATTTTCACTCTTGGGTTTGTCACTTTGCCTATAGTTTGGAGTAGTGAGAATCCCAGTTGGAATAAATTTACAGCTAATAAATCCAGTTCATATGCTGTGACCGTTGCCGCTGACCCTGTCTATCAGGAAGAGTGCGGCGGCTGCCACATGGCTTACCCACCTGGCTTATTGCCTGGCAGGTCATGGGAAAAACTGATGTTGGGGCTTGAAAATCATTTTGGCGACAATGCTGAACTCGATGCGGAAACCCAGCAGCTCATCACTGAGGTCCTGCTTAGCAGGAGTGCTGACCGGTCGAAAAATAAACCCTCGAAAAAGTTTACTCGATCGATCAAATTGAATGATGCCCCTCTGCGTATATCAGCAACACCTTACTTTATCCGTGAACATGACGAAATCCCGATACGCATGGTTACTGGCAACCCTAAAGTTAACAGCTTGAGCCAGTGCAATGCCTGCCATACAAAAGCAGAACAAGGCTTATTCAATGAACACGATGTTTATATTCCAGGCTACGGTCACTGGGATGATTAATTTAGTTTTTGCTGAGGTATACTTTTGGCATGAAAAATAACTCTTCCATTAAAACTTTTATCTTTGCGGTTGTTGTGATGCTGAGTTTTATGCAAAAACCATTAGCCGATGAAGACCACATGGAGGCCCGGCAGCTACTTGAATCCGGTGAAATTTTACCCTTGGAGCTTATTTTGAAAAAGGCGAGAGTCATTTATCCGGGCAGGATCCTTGAAGTAGAACTCGAACTGGAGGATCAGACGATTGTATATGAACTAGAAATCCTTGGTGATAATGGTGTTAGCAAAGAGATTTATATTAACGCTAAAACCGGCAAGCAATTACTCACCAAAGAGGATGATTAAGCATGCGCCTGTTATTGGCAGAAGACGATATGAATCTAGTACCTATACTAAAAAAAGACCTGGAAATTGCAGGCTATGCCGTCGACCTTGCTAAAAACGGTGTTGATGCAGAATATCTGGGTAATGAAATGATCTATGATGTGGCTGTGCTTGACCTGGGTTTACCGCAACGAAATGGTATCGAGGTTCTTCGAAACTGGCGCACTGCAGGTAATCCTTTACCTGTAATAGTTCTAACTGCGCGTAACGCATGGCATGAGCGTGTGGATGGTTTCAAAGCAGGTGCCGACGACTATCTGGGCAAACCATTTCATATAGAAGAACTTTTAGCCAGAATTACAGCCTTGCTACACCGCTCAAGCAAGCAGCCCGGGGGAGAGCTTCAGGCTGCGGGTTTATCCCTGGATGAAAACCAGCAAACCATCACTACAGAAGATGGCCAAACCCATAAGCTTACCGGTACCGAATTCCGCCTGCTGCGCTATTTTTTGTTAAATTCAGGCCATGTTTTATCCAAGTCCCGACTTACTGAACATGTCTATGACTTTGACTCAGACAAAGACAGCAATGTCATTGAAGTTTATATCCGTCGTTTACGCCGGCTTATAGGTAAAAACCGGATTGAAACCCGGCGCCGTCAGGGTTATGTACTGGTGAATAACAACAAATGCAATCAATAGCATCAAAGCTCACCGCAGGCTTAATACTAAGTCTGATAATAGCTTTTACTGCGCTGTGGATACTGGTCAGCTTCAGCGTTCAATTTATGGCAAAAGAATATATTGCATCCCGCCTAGAACATGATGCCGAAGTGTTACTCAATGCTATTAACTTTGATCAGAATGGCGTTTTTTCAGTTGAAAATTCACGCACCGACCTTATCTATAAGCAACCATTTTCTGGTCATTATTATGTAGTAAGCTCAGCTGACCGGTCAATCAGCTCACGCTCACTATGGGATCATAAGTTGCAGATTACTCCGGTAAAAATTGGTCAGAAAACACAGTCTTTTCAGCCGGGACCCGATCAACAATCCTTACTGCTTTTATCAGCTGCTTATCAAAAACAGAAACATAAATTGACTATTTCAATCGCGGAAGACCTTAACCCTATCAATAAAAATATAGAGCAATTTAAATACTGGTTTGCTGCATTAGCAGCCGGTATGCTAATGGCTCTAGTTTTAATCCAGACTTTAATTCTGCGAAAAAGCTTAACCCCGGTAAACAGGATACATACTGACTTAAAATTATTGCAAAAAGGGCGGTTAAAAAAATTAAACACAGAAGCTCCCGGGGAATTGCAGCCTTTACTTTATGAAGTGAATCATTTGCTGGGTATTCTGGAACAGCGCTTACGGCGTTCGCGTGATGCTTTAAGTGATCTCGCTCACGCTATAAAAAAGCCATTAACAGTCATCAAACAAATTACCGATAAGGATCTTATTCCTGAAGCAACTCACTCCACATTGGTACAACAAACTGAGTATATACAGCAGATAAGCGATCATATTCTCAAGCGTGCAAGGCTTGCTGGACATAGTCATACGGGCACTTTATTTTCATTTGCAGACGACCTGGCACCATTAATTAAAACACTGGAGATGATGCACAGCCAGAAAACAATACGGCTTACCATCAATGCACCAAAAGACCTGCCCTGCCCTGTTGATCGAGAAGATATGCTGGAATTACTTGGCAACCTGCTGGATAACGCCTATAAATGGGCCAATAATGAAGTTATATTGTCAATAGATATTGATTCTGAAGTTTATATTAGTATCGAAGATGATGGAGCTGGTATTGATCTGGATAAGATAAGTGAACTCTCAAAAAGAGGGGTTCGTATGGATGAGAAAATTCAAGGCCATGGCTTTGGCCTGGCGATAATCGCAGATATAGTAAATGATTACCGTGGTAGCATCACTTTTAAACACTCTGCTGACCTTGGTGGATTCAAAGCCGATATTGTATTGCCACTACAACGCAATAATAAATAATGACTTTGGTTCTTGGTACTAGCATCAGCACTGAGCGAATATTTCACGATATAAACATTAGGCAATAACAATTCCAACACCCACCGATGGAGCGGCTACATTCAGCTGGATAGCATCAACAAAGCCAACATAATTTGTCTGCGTAAAGTATTCTCCCAACACGCTGTGAGCTAAAGCTTATATGCTGCGCAAGCCACTGAGTAGCAGTTATAGAACGACAAGTTAAACCAATAGGCACAAACAATATTTATTATCTTAAATTGCCCAAATCATATCGCGCAGGTATTTACTCCTGCCCACTAGAAGGTGAATACAACACTAGCTGAAAGCAGAGAAATATCACTCACACTATCGAGGTCGAAAAGTTCGTACTCAGCGCGTACTGCCAAAGATCCAAATTGAAACCGCGCACCGATTCCATAGGCGGGGTCTAGACCGTCATCATTAAACCGCTCGGCAGCGATAGTAATTGTTGAATCCCAACTAACCAGCCCGGCTTTGGCAAAAACCCCAAATGGCCCAAAATTTAAACCCACCAAACCAAAAGCATTAAAACCACTGGCATCCACACTGCTGGATCGATTCGATGGACTACCAAAATCAACATATGATGCCTCAACCGCCAGGTCCACTAAAGGCACATAACCAAAGTTATAGCCACCAAATATTTTATAAGCGAAATCACTTTCATCAAAATTAAGCGCTTTTACCGGGGCATCACCAATACCAGCGCCTATATAAAAACCGCTATCCGCACCGGCAGTTACCATTGAGGGTGTCAGAAATAATAGTCCACAAAGGCAGACGCCTAGTTTTTTGAATGAATTTATCGGCATGCAAGTAACTCCCAAAATAATTAAGAATGTAATGTGTATTATAGATTATAGGCTACTGTTGCAGCCTTAACTAATTTAGATGGCCATATTGGGTGAAAATAAAACCACCTATAAAGCGGAGTAACGACTCTAAGCCGAGAGTAGCGCGTATCTTTTCAGATAATACCCGCGCAAAAACCAGCACTATTGCAGCTCAATGAAGCCCTCAGTTAAGAGCGGCTTTAACCCCCAATCATCAGGCAAAGGTTAACGTTTTTTATAGCCAATAGGGATTTCAAATTTTTCTGCCGGAATTGACGCATCACTAATATTAGTGATTTCGGTGGCGACTCGGAAAATTGCAACCGAAGAGGCGGTGGACTTTTCAGCTGTGTCTGCGGGTTTTTGCTTGGGTTTTTTCTTCTTTTTAAATTTATTAAACAGGCCACCGATCACCTCATTACTTGCAGCGCCTAAGGCTGACCCAGCGATTGAACCACCGATGCTACCACCCATTTGCCCGGCAATTTCCTGGCCAGCGGCGCGGCCAGCATGACTCGCAGCAGAACCAACGCCAGCGTTCAAGCCTGCGTTGGCTGCATCTCCCCATACTTCATCCATCGCCAGGGTTTGGCCGCTGGGCATGGTACAGTTCTCACCCCCCATTTCCAGTGACATTACTGACTTTATCGGGTAACCCTTAAGGTCGTCCGCTTCTTCAAAAACATCATTCCATCCATCGCCAAACATTTTCATTAAAATGGCTGACATACCCTGCCCTTGCGATATAAATTGACCCATTTCCATTTTTTCGGCCATGGCTTTTTGGAATGTATTAACCTCAGCATTACCCGGCATTTTTTTTGCCATCCAGTTATCCAAAGCCCAGGTAATATTACAGGCTTTACCGCTGGCCTTATCAGTACAGGTACGGCTTATATTAATGATATATTGTGTCGCCTTGACCCCGGCAATTTTTTCCTTTTTTCCGGTTTTATCGGTATTTACCACCATCGGTGACCACTGACAGCTTTCTTCGTTGACCGGTAAGGCACTACTGCTACCACCACTGTCCTGCAGGGATTCCATCTGCTCCATACTGCTCTTCATCTGAGCGCGCATTTCTGCAAAAGTCATCTCTGTATATTGTTTTTTCTTAGCTGATAATGTCCAGATAAGTTCTTTGTCCAGACGAGTAATGTTGCTGGTATTTCCGCCAGCATTCATCAAACGCCCCATCATTCCGGGTTTTACTTCCATCACGGTATCTGAGCGGGATTTATTTCCCGATAACAAGGTGGTTACATTAGCAGTGGAATTGAGTATCGACATAGCGCCACCTGCTTGAATTTCGATTCGCTGCTGCATAGTGACATCGGCGCTGGCTATTGTCGTGAATAGCCCGGCGACAATACTGACAACTAAAGCAGTTTGATGATTTTTTAACATAGCATTCCCCTCTTAGGATTGATTATAAAATAATAATATACTGGTAAATATATTGTGCAAAAGCGCACAGATTACATTGTGAAATTGTAGTTTCATTATGCCACAATTAACATTATCATAGGTAGTCATCTTCTTCCTTCATTCAGTTTCAAAAACTGGCTTGAAGCAAGACACCAGACATCTCGAGAACCACCTAGCTGTTTTGGACGGGTTCCTGGCTCTTTATCGACTGAGCCAACCGGCATGACGATCGCCTTACCATTCTTTAATAAAGAGCAGCAACACCTAGAGCACCGACCAATTGATTAATACTCCTAACAACGAGCATTAAGCCGACTATTTTTTCTCAGGAAAACTCAGGTGTTCAGCCCGTTTCTGCCAGTTATCACGCGCAAGTTGCTGCATATCAGAATCTATATCGCTCTCGTCCATAATTTCCAAGCCAAGCAAGGTTTCAATCACATCTTCCATTGTAACCAACCCGCTGATTGAGCCGTACTCATCAATAACCAGAGCAATATGTTCTTTTTCCCGAACAAACTCTTCCAATAGATTTGGGACAGGTGCGTCTCTAATAACCACCAGCAGTTTACGCTTCAGGTCCGCAAGACTGATTTGCATATTATCCTCGGCCACATTCCGATACACATCATCTTTTAGAATATAGCCGGTAATATCATCTTTATCATTTTTGTAAACGGGTATTCTTGAGAATTGAAGGTCTTTGTTCTGGTCAAAAAAGTCCTTTATGTTCTGATCCTCAGAAGCGATTTTCAATACTGTCCGTGGTGTCATTATGTCTTTAGCTAAAATTGTCTTGAGGTTTAAAAGGTTTTTTATTACCGTTGATTCAGACTCTATAAACACACCTTCTTCATGGGCAATATCGGCCATTGCATGAAAGTCTTCCCTACTTAATACACTTGCCCCGTGAGTGCCTTTACCAAACATCTTGGTAAACAGTTGCAAAACCCAGAGAATGCCAGTCCATTTGAATATAAATATCATTACCACCAGCACCCTGGTGGCAAATGCAGCTAACTTCTTCCAGTAGGTAGCACCTATTGTTTTGGGAATAATTTCGGAAAAAATTAAAATCAAAGCCGTCATCACCGCAGAAACAATACCAACGATGTTATTGCCAGAGCCAAAAGCCTTTTCAGCTTGAACACCTACCATAATCGCACCAACAGTATGGGCGATGGTATTGAGCGTGAGTATCGCTATTAAAGGTTTGTCGACATCTTTCTTTAGCTGCTCCAGTGCCTTGGCATATACCTTGCCGTCTTTCTTCTGAATGTTGATAAAAGTTGGCGTTACGCTGAGTAAAACTGCCTCAAGAATTGAGCACAGAAATGAGAAAAAAATCGAGACCGTTGCAATTAAAATTAATAATGTCATTTAGTTCTTCAAAGCTACCTTCGAGATGAGTTTTATATTATATCAGGCAGTTGGCTGGGTAACCGTTGTTTGATTCATATATTTTCCAGCGCGATCAACACAGGAAACATCACAGACCTTAACTGATCAGAAAAACAGAAACTGAGAAACCGTGAAACACCATCAGTAAAGGTGCATTCGGGGTGCCCCTCCAGAGAAAACACCCTACACCAACTTCAGCATTTAACTTATGGCTTTCTAACTCCTTTGCATTGCCATCAAAGGTATAGTTCCACATAGAACTAATCCTAGAATTTACTTATGGCAGAAATACAAGTACAATCACAAGCGGTTTTAACAATTTCTTTACTATTTTTTTAATGAAATTAAATAAAATATTTTAACAGTTAAGGTGGGTTAATTTATGCGGAAGATTAAGATGACAGCTTTACACATAGCCATTACCAGTGCACTAACACTTGGCGCATCCTCAATAGTTTTAGCTCAGGATCAAGACCAGGCCGCTGATGACCATTCTAAATCAGTCATGCTCGAAGAGGTTATCGTCACAGCGCGTAAGCGTGAGGAGTCTGCTAATGAGGTACCACTGGCAGTCACAGCGTATGGTTCCTTGCAACTTGAAGCATTGAAAATCCGTGACTTAAAGGATCTTTCAGTGGCAATGCCTAATGTCGCTATGGATGATATTGGCACAATTCGGTCAACGGCTAACTTTTCTATTCGCGGGCTTGGTATCAATAGCTCTATTCCCTCAATCGATCCTACCGTTGGTGTTTTTATTGATGGCGTATATATGGGGCAGAACACCGGTATTATTCTGGATATGTTCGACATCCAAAGTGTTGAGGTACTACGTGGCCCGCAAGGGACTTTATTTGGTCGGAATGTGACCGGTGGTGCAGTATTGGTTAACAGCAAGGGCCCCACTAACGAATTTGAAGCTTCAGCTAGAATTGCGGTAGATGGCAACCCTAGTGGCAAAGGTGGGTTGAATAAATACTATATGGCCAGCATGTCCGGGCCGCTAAGCGATTCGCTGGCCTTTCGAGTTAGTGCCTACCAAAACGATGATGATGGCTGGTTTGTTAACCTGGCAAATAATGAGAATTTTGGTAAAGTTAAAACTACCATTTTTCGGCCGATGATTTCTTGGGATATTAATGATGATATCAATATAATACTGCGCTGGGAGCGTATGAAGTCTGAGGGCCAAGGCCCAGCTTCGCAAACACATACTAACGGTAATGGAGTCCCCGGGTTTTTTGCTAACTTCAAGCGTGACAGTTTCGAATTTGCTATCGATGAAGAAGGCTTCTCAGATATTGACAATGACTTAGTCACTTTCCAAATCAATTGGGATGTGGCTTTTGGTGATGGTACTATTACTAATATCTTCGGCTGGAAAGATTTTTCCGCAGTAGGTGCTAGTGATATTGATGCCCAACCGGTATGGTTGTTCCATGCTGAACTCTGGAATTACCAGGAACAATTCAGTAATGAACTACGCTATAACGGAAACTTTGGCAATGCGACCGTTACCACCGGTGTTTTCTGGTTTACCAACGAAATAAACTACCACGAACGGCGTAACCTGCTAGGAATTGCAACTGGTGGCGTAGCACCGGCACTTACTCAGGATGGTGGTGGCGATTATACCGTCGACTCCTTGGCATGGTTTGCCTCCGTCGACTACCAACTGACTGATAGCTGGATCATAAATACGGGTATTCGTTATACCGATGAAGATAAGAGTGCCAATATTGCATCCTTGATTCGTAATATTAACAGCCCATGTAATGTCACCTTTGGTACCTGTGCCTTTGATTTTGTTGATGATAACAGTTGGGGGGCATGGTCTGGCAAGTTGGGCGCCACCTATATTATCTCCGATGACAGCTTGGCTTATGGTCACTTCACTCGGGCGCATCGTTCAGGTGGTTATAACTTACGCAACACGGCAATTGATACTGTTAATCTGGGTCCGGGTCCATTTGACCAGGAGACCGTTGATAATATCGAATTCGGGTATAAGACCGGACTGGGTGGGCGAGGTCAACTTAATGCAGCGGTTTTTTATAACCAAATTGATGATATGCAACGGGAAGTTAATTTTACCGACCCGATTTCTGGCGTAGTTCAGGTAATAAGAAACACGGCCGACGCTACAATTTTAGGGTTTGAGGTGGATACAACCTATGCAGTGACCGACAACCTAGTGTTGCTAGCCTCCCTGGGTTATATAGACCCATCTTATACGCGAGTGCGATTTGACCTGAATGACGACGGGGTGATTGACGATATTGATAAGGGTCTGTCTCTACCGCGCGCCGCACAGTGGACCTACAGCGTAGGTGTAAATCATATTTTTGACTTTAGTAATGGCAGTGCCTTATCCAGCCGCTTGAGTTACGCCTTCCGAGACAAGTCTTTCTATACTGATAATAACCTAGGCTTCCTGTTGGCACAGAATATTCTGAACGCAGGGCTGGACTTCAGCACAGCAGACAGCAGCTGGATGTTCTCGCTTTACGGACGCAATCTGTTGAACAGTGTTAGTCATGGTGGTGATACACAATTGCCCAGCATGTTGGGCCCAGTACCGACCGGCGGATCATTCTCAACTTTGTCAAAAGGCCGTGTAACAGGTGTAGAAGTAACTTACAGCTTCCGCTAACCTAAAGTTGAATAGCCCCCGCAGTAACACTCTGCGGGGGTTGATTCTGTCAAATGAACGACCAAAAAACCATATGAGTTGTGGTTTTCTTTGTGCGTTTCGCTGCGTTATATTTTTCTGAAGCCCAATCCTTATTTCTAATATTACGAGGATTTATCGCGCTGGCCCTTGTTTATTTTCCGGCAAGTCACTGGCGGCTTTATACCATGAAGATCTTGAATCACAATAAATATTCTGGCTGGGACGAATTCCGGGGTCTTCATCGAGCGAACCTGCGGGTATGATGACCACCTTGCCGCTTTTGGATAACCAGGGCAACGATGAGCCACACTGCTTGCAGAACGAAGTGGCGAAATACTTTGTCTCAGGCGGATCATAACGGGCAACATATTCCTCGCCCTGCTGCCATTCAAAATCAGCAGGCGCTACAAAAATATTAGCCGCATGGGCGCTGCCAGTAACTTTCTGGCAGCGGGAACAATGACAATATTGAAAAACACCCATATTAGCGCTTATTTCATAACTGACTTTCTTGCAAAAGCAGCTACCACGAACACATTTATTAGACATTTAAACTCCGTTCTTTAAAGTAAATCGGGTATACCTAGAGGTTCGTTTCAATTCTAACCTGCATCAACGCAACTGGCTATCCTTGCTGCCCCGGCGGTTATACCCGCTACTGGCTATTTGTTTTTTATCTACCGTTGCTTGGCAGTTAATACATAGCCGAACCCCGGCAATCGCCTCACGCCGAGCTGTGGGAATAACGGTATCACATTCCTCGCAGTTAGTTAAACTCTCACCTTGGGGCAACTGGCAACGCGCGCGCTTAATTGCATCCTCTATAGTTGCGTCAATCTGATCTTGCACTGCCCCGTCTTTTGCAAACCCGCCTGCCATATATTTCTCCTGATTAGCCGCCTCTTTCGAAAACTTACAAACTAGTTCTTGATTTCTGGTTGAGCAAATGCACCACGAGCGCTTTCAAAACCTGCGGCAGCACGAATTAACAGTGGCTCTGAGTGCATACCTGCCATAAACGACATGCCCAGAGGCAAGCCGTCAATCAGGCCCATAGGAACTGTAATAGTAGGTAAATTGGCCATTGCCGATAGCTGGGTACTGCCGGGTTGTTGAGTGGCTGATTTTCTTTCATTTTTAAGCAAACCGGCAACGCCATAGCTTGGCGCTACTAACAGGTCAACCGTATTATTTTTGAGAATTGCAGCGATACCGCGCTCGGCTAAGTGCTGCTTGATGGAAGCATTCATCTGCTGGTACTCCTTACTATCTAGTGCTGGAGATTTTAGCGCGTATTCGAAAAACTCCTGAGCAAAGTGGGGCATTTCTGTATCTTTATTGGCTTTATTAAAAGCCACCAAACCTTCCATACTGCGCACCTTTACCGCTGCTGGCGCGCTCTTGAGGTATGCCCGCATATCCGTTTTCATATCTGCTAACAAGCGCGCTATCTCAAGCCCCTCAAGCCCCCCAAGCTCCTCAATCCGCATATTGTCATTCACATCCACGAGCTCGGCACCAGCTTGTTTGAGGGCTATCAAAGCGTTTTCAAAAACTTTATCGACAGCCGCATCATGACCGCTATAAAAGCGAGCAACACCAATAGTAATGCCTTTAAGACTGGTAGACTCAAGGGCTGAACCTAGCTCGGCAGCGCTAACACCTGAATCATCTGCTAACATTCCTTGAAGTAAATACACGGCATCAGCAACCGAACGGGTAATCGGTCCGGCGGTATCCTGAGAATGTGATATTGGTACTATACCTGTCTGCGAAACCATTCCAGCACTCGGTTTAAAACCCACCACGCCGTTCATACTGGCGGGACAAAGTATCGAGCCATCCGTTTCAGAACCCACCGTTAACGGTGCCAAATTAAGCGCCGCTGCTACCGCTGAACCTGAGGAAGAACCACAGGGATTTTTATTCACATCCCAGGCGTTGCGGGTAAAACCACCCATCGCCGACCAACCAGAAATTGATTGGGTAGAGCGCATATTCGCCCATTCAGATAGATTAGCTTTACCCAAAATAACAGCACCAGCAGCACGCAATTTTTTGACCAGCAAGGCATCTTCCAACGCATAGTTTTGTTTCAGTGCCAGTGAGCCAGCAGTAGTCGGGATAGGGTCGCGAGTGTTGATGTTATCTTTAAGCAATACCGGAATACCGTGCAAGTGTCCGCGTACCTTGCCGCCTGCTCTTTCCCTGTCAAGCTGGACGGCAATTTTTTCCGCATCCGGATTAGTGTTAATGACTGCGTGGTAAATAGGATTTAGTTTTTCAATTCGTGCCAGATAAAAGCTAGTAATTTCAACTGAATTGGTTTTTCCAGAACCCATATCAGTCTTAAGTTCAGCAACCGATTTATTCAAGGGCGAATAGCTTTCAGCAACTAATAAGCATGGGGCAAGCCCCAGCAACAAAACCAACACAGACATCTTTTTCCACATAGCACAGGACCTTTTAAACTTTCAGTGGTTTTAGAAAACAGCAATAAAGTGCACTCTCCGTTACTACTTTCGGGAATTGGGTGAACAATCAGCCGATTGAACAACTCATATCATCACCACAACACATGGGAGATTTGATTTTACCGTGACCATTCGGGCATTTTGAAATCTGCACTTCAGTACCGTTATCCAGGCTCAACTTGTCATTATCCAGAGGTGCAGCACACTTACCACAGGTGGCATTGACGCTCATTCCGCATTTTTTACATTCATAAGTAGGCATTTCAGTATTACTCCTTTGTCATTATATGATTGATTACAGCACTGATGATAACAGCCTGCCACTCAGCTACTCAAGTGCTTAGAGGCTGGAACAGGTGTATTACGAGTTCTCTAAGCATTCTGTCGGTTTCATCGCCTGTTTTCTCGTTGGCTGTGAAGCCGGACATATTATGTACTACTAACAGTCACACAATTTTAATATGCAATGTACTGCCTCAGTGATAAACTGGCACCAATGACAAGAGACGGCTTAAACAGTCATATATCTGATTTGACTATAGTTCATATGAAATGAATAACATACTCAATAAAAACAATCTCGGCAACAGCCATTCCATCGGCAAAGTATTCCAACAGAACCTTCCTTTTAAGCATGTTGTTATTGAAGACTTTTTCACTAAAGAGTTTTGCCAAAATCTATTAGATGAATTTCCTGCTGTTGATGAGAAGTTAGCTATAAATGAAAATGGTGAAGTGGGCAGTAAAACTGTTCATGAGCATATATCCGATTTGGGAAATGCTTATAAGAAATTAAATGATGTTGTGAAAAGCCAGGAGTTCATTGACTTAATTGGTATATATACTGGCATCAAAAACCTGAAACACGACCCCCACTATTTTGGTGGTGGCACACATAATAATCTAAATGGGCAATATTTAGATCCGCATGTTGATTTCACCCATCATCCCATATCTGGGCGGCATCGCAGACTGAATTTAATTGTATACCTTAACAAAGAGTGGAAAAAACAATGGGGTGGCAATATTGAATTACATAAAAACCCTAGATTAGAGCCTTCACAAGACGAAATCATTAGTATTGAACCCATATTTAATCGTGCGGTAATTTTTGAAACCAACAATATATCCTGGCACGGGTTTCCGCGTATAGATTTACCCGAAAACAAGAAGGGCCTGTCAAGAAAATCCTTTGCGCTATATTACTATACCAATCGAAGAGATAAAAAAGTTAAGCCGCACTCAACCATTTATGTTGAAAGGCATTTACCAGAAAGAATACAACAAGGGACAACCCTATCTGCGGAAGACTATCAAGAAATAAAGACCTTGTTAGCACGCAGAGACCAACATTTAGAAAGGTTATATGGGTATATTACTGAATTAACCGCAAAAAAAGCAGGGTTAAAAAATTTAGTAAAGAAAATAATTGCGCTATTTAAATCTTAAAGTAAACTTTCTGGCCGTCTATAAGTACTGGAGTATGATTTTGATCAAAAATAAATTAAAACTCATTAGTGCCATACTACCGCTAGGAATGATTAGTAACCCTGCGGTCAGTGAAGTTTATCCAACTCTTTCTGAAAACATTGTTGAATCAAACAGCTATCAAATCCATAAAGCTCTTGGTGGGAGTGCTTTTAATTCACCCGGATTTTTCGAAAATATTTTTTTTATTGCCGCTAACGATCAATTTTTAATTAAAACTGAAGTCATGTATTCAGATCAATATGATTTTTGGAAAATGGATAAAAAAGGGCAAGTGATTGATACCTTTGTATCGTCTGATACGCTGCATGTTTCGGGCTATTTTTTGGGTAAAGACTACTACATTGATTGGCCATTAACCGGCAATAAATCAAAACATTTATATTCGCAGATTATTGATGATCAACAGTTATCTAATAAAGAGTTTGAACATTTATTAAATAAAGCGGATGTGGTTAAGTTTGAAAAATATTCTGATTTATCAATGGTTCGTTGTTATTTAAAAATCGGTCAGAGTTGGCTTGTTATCGAGTCTAAAAAAAGATTCAATTCTTTTAGTAATGATTTAAGTGGGCTGAATAAAGGAGTAATCTTAAAAGGTTTTACTAAACCCAAAGCGGATCAAATAATTTCATTAGAAGAAGTAACCCTCAAGCAATATAATGTTAACAATCCTAACAGCCTATTTAAAATAGAAAAGTTTATTAAAAAGGGCCGCCAAAGAAAATCATTTTTCAGCCTCGATATTAATAATAATATGTGGCAAGGTGATTATGGTCTTGGCCATTATCAAATAACCCATCAAAAAGAGTTGCTTAATTTTAAGTCGGTAGGCTATCGAAATCTGCGGGGAAACTACTCAAGCGGCCTGCACTTTTATACTTTACCAGAAGCCTATCAATATCGATTTGATGGCTTATTTTTTAAGCAGTCAACTCGTGCTTTTAATAAGGTCAAAGAGAACCAACAAGGCTTGTATTTGTTAACCAAAAAAGAACCCGCTCCTGAACAGCCTTTAAAAAACCAAGCAGCCAAAACATTAATTTACCAGCAGACTTTTGATTGGCAGCCAAGTTTTAGCGGCTTTTACCCGGAAAAATCAGAGTTAAGACAAATCCGTTATTTTAATGGTCAAGATGAAATATTTGAGCAGCATGCTTTGCTAAACCCCGTAGCACTGACTCAACGTGCGATACCCAAAGAAATTTCTTTTTATCATGCATTGTCCGAACCAAATGATCGTGATGACCTTTATTTATTCAATAACCAACTTTTTTCTTGGCCAGATATTTATGGGGTTTTGTTTACCGTGTTTTTTGATGAGCAAGAAATCGTTGATGCATTCCAGCAGTTTGCCAGCAAAAATATGCCCATCACCCTAGAATTTAATATTGAAAAACTTGACCAATTTAAGTTGTTTTCTATGCAGTTATCAAGTGGCGAAATGCAGTTCCCGATAAAATATGCTAAATTACGCAATGCCAATAAACGCTATAATTCTAACGAAAATCGAGATCAGAAAGTTTTAAAAGACACTTTTGAATATGCCATGAAAAACCAACAAGGCGTCGATGTTTTTTTAACCGTTTCTTTGAGCTTGGTGAAAAATAGTGACAATACTAAGCGTTTCGGATTTCAGCTAGCCGATCATACCAGCAAATTATTAATCCGTTGGATAGGTCAAAAAAAATTCAAACCTGCAAAAAGTATTTTTAATCACTATTAACCTAGCGTCCAAATACCCTATGCAGCGTACTGAATTGCTGGATGTAAAAAGTAGCTCTTAACCCGAGCCGGAAGGGCTTGTAGTTTTCTCATGATACCGAGGACCTTTCTTTCAAGTT
>JAKITM010000166.1 GCA_021648045.1 Lysobacterales bacterium | reverse complement strand
GGTTTGAACCACCTGAATAGATTCCAAATTCATGTGTAAAACCCCAGCCGAGCGGTCCTTTACTACCAGGCTGCTCTCCTCCTAAATGCCATTTGCCCGATTTATAAACCTCATAACCATCATCTCTGAGCAACTCTGAAATAGTTACTGCATCATTCGTCAAGTAGGTTTCATAACCTTTTTTACCTCGAGTTGCCGGGTAAACCGAATAATCGAATGCACCTAGACCCACCTCAATGCTGTCATTACCTGTTAGGAGCATGGATCTTGTAACAGAACAAACGGGGGACACATGAAAATTTGTGAATCGCAGCCCTGCTGCTGCAAGTTTGTTCATATTTGGTGTCTTTACTTCAGAACCGAACGCGCCAATATCTCCAAAAGCCGTATCATCGCCAACAAGCAATAATATATTTGGCTTGTGCTGCTCTACTGGCTTCGCTTTTGCTTCTACCGTATCACCAGTATTGGTACACGCTGATGCCAGTGCGGCTGTAATTAATAGTAATAATAGATGTTTCATTTATGCTGCCTCTTAACTAAATTTGATCTTCTATGTTTCTCGAAAGGTTCGGCTTGAAACTCACAAGGCACGAATAAAACAATTTGACCACATGCACAAGATACTGTCTAATGCATAATGAACCTAATTGATATTCATATAATGCATAATGCTTAAGTCGAAACCATTACTCCATGCACTGTCCTTATTCAAGTATGGAAGCTTTACTCGGGCTGCTGCTGAATCCCATATTTCACAGTCTGCCTTCTCCCGAAGTATTCACAGCCTTGAGAGGACGCTGGGGGTAAAGCTTTTTGATCGCAACGCAAACCATGTAGAACCAACGGCGTATGGAAAAGTACTTTTGCGTAGAGCCGCAATCATTGTTGAAAATACTGAGGAATTAGAAAGAGAAGTTCACCTGTTAAAGGATCTTAGTATTGGCAATCTCTCCGTGGCATTTGGTATATATCCAGCAGAACTTTCTGGCAATAAGGCAGTAGGAAAAATGATTCTTGACTACCCTGACCTGCGCTATCAGGTGACTACCGGAAATTGGCTAACTGTTAATCAACTTGTTTTATCAAGGACTGTAGATATTGGATTTGCGACCAGCTCCACTGTAGAAAAAGATGAACGGCTATTGATCAGCGAGGTCTGTGAACATGAGATGTTTCTGTATTGCCGTAGTGGCCACCCTCTCAAAAACCATAAAACTTTAAACCAAAGTGACCTGGATAGTTACCCATTTGTCTCTATACAGGTCCCTAGCGGCTTAATTAACAGAGTGCCTGGGAAAAATGAAATTGATACCATTACAGGTAATATTCTTCCCTCTATCGAGATTAATGATTTCACCAGTGCCCGAACAATTATTGCCAACAGCAATAGTATCGGCGCTGCCATACCGGTACAAATCGAATCGCAGCTCAAGTCGGGAGAGTTTATGCTCTTAGACTATCAACGACCTTGGTTAGAGCCATCTTTCGGGTTTATTCTTTTACGCAACCGCTCGATGAACCCAGCAACTGAGGTATTTATGCAGCATGTCGTTGACATCGAAAAAACACTATCTCAGAAAAACCGCGTGCTGATCAATCAATACCTGTGATAAATTACGGCACGAGATTGAATTCAACATTCAAGTACAATGCTTTTTATAGAATTCTCTAGCTGTTTAGATGAGATTTTTAAATTTCATTCCGACATTATTGCAGAATTATTCGTGGGCATAAATGCCCACCCTACGATTGGGGATTTGATAATATATGCGGATACTTGAATTAAACCCCAAACAGGCACCTAATCTATGTCGGACATCAGTGTAAGTTTTCCCGGCCACGAACAAATTCCTTTACGCGAATACGCCGAAAAAGCGTATCTCGACTACTCCATGTATGTGGTGCTCGACCGGGCATTACCGTTTGTTGGCGATGGCCTTAAACCGGTACAGCGGAGAATTGTATTTGCAATGTCGGAATTGGGCCTGTCGGCACAATCTAAGCATAAAAAATCAGCGCGTACTATTGGCGATGTCATCGGTAAATATCACCCGCACGGTGACTCAGCTTCTTATGAAGCCATGGTGCTGATGGCGCAACCCTTTTCCTACCGATACCCACTGGTTGACGGCCAAGGGAATTTTGGCTCACCTGATGACCCCAAGTCATTTGCGGCAATGCGCTATACCGAATCGCGTTTAACCGCCTATTCAAAGTCTTTGTTGCAGGAACTGGGTCAGGGTACGGTCGACTGGCAGCCGAATTTTGATGGCACTTTGAAAGAACCCACTATGCTGCCTGCACGCCTGCCTAATGTTTTGCTGAATGGCACGATGGGTATTGCCGTGGGTATGTCGACCGATATTCCACCGCATAATTTGAACGAAGTGGTCAGTGCCTGTATTCGCCTGATGGAAAACTCCCGCACCACAGTTGATGAGCTGTGTGAACATATTCCCGGCCCCGACTACCCCACCGAAGCTGAAATTATTACCCCGAATGAAGATATACGAAAAATATACGCTACGGGTAACGGCGGCCTACGCATGCGCGCGATTTATGAAAAGG
>JAKITM010000050.1 GCA_021648045.1 Lysobacterales bacterium | reverse complement strand
GGTAGAGCTTAACGCAAGCATCTATATTAGTTCGTGATGCTTTTCTACGAACTGATGTGTAACCAGCAAGCTTGCCTTTTCTAATGTTTGGAATAACGGTTGCATTAACCCAATAGTAGCCACCATCTTTTCGAAGATTCTTAACGAAACCTTGCCACTTATCACCTTTACTGATTGTGTCCCACAAGCCTTGAAATGCTGCTGGTGGCATATCTGGATGTCGGAGGATAGAATGTGGTGATCCAACCAACTCTTCTTCTCTATAACCCGATATATCAATAAACGCCTGATTAATATTAGTTATATAGCCACCCGGTGTGGTGGTTGAAACTATCAGCTTTCCTTCAGGGAATATTGTTTCTATCTCTGTATATAGAATCTTCCTATCGCCAAACCCATAGAGTTCTAGCGTGACTTCTTTATAGTCGCCAATAATATCTTCAGGCTGCACATCAACTATCATAACTATCTCCCAGTTAAAATTATAATATATTGATCCAATTAACTTTGATATGTGACTTTTAGTATCACTTATTATGCAAAGTTACTCCGCGTATCCCACTATACAGTGACAACCGGTGTGCGGGAAGCAAAAATCTTGTCCAATATGAAATGAGTCTGAACGGGCGGTGTATTTCCAACGGGAACCCCGGGGACAGGCACGAATGGCACTTTAAGCGCTATTGAAGTAATGCTTGAAACTCCAAGCTTCAGGCAATTACGCAGACTCTAAGTAATTAGCTATATACGCCTTATAAGATGAAACATAATTAAATCGTAGTATGGTTCTGTGCCATTACTCATTCATTTGTCGATATAGACGGTACGCCATAAAGCCTAAAAATGCAGTGCCCAGTACCAGCAGAAGCCATAAGCCAATGAGTCCCCACGGAGTGCTTTTTTCAGGTTCAGGGTTAAGTTTGGTTATATTAGTGTTTTTAATGGGATTTCCAGGAGTGACTTGATCGAACATTTCACTTGTGCCGGCCATTCCCTTAATGAGGTCATTTATCCCATGATGATTGCTCGCTGCTATTTGGCTGTTACCGTAGGCAAGAGTAAATGGAGCTTCTCCCTGGGCCAGGAAAACAAGTTTCTGCTGGCGCCAGCCAAATTTGATATCGGGAAGCTGATCATCCCTAAGCTGTTTGCTCGAATCAAGTTCAATTTTCCAAAAACTATCATTGTTAGGCCTTAGCATTAGCGGGGTACTGGAAAGCTTGGTACCAGATATTTTTAATTGGTATTGGCTGATTAACGATTGATGGCGCCATTGACTGGTATCGTTTGGCCTTGAGTATAGGCGACCTTTATAAAGCAAACCATCGGTAGGCGGGATAAGTTCCAATTGGGTAACAGGGGCTACGGTGGCTGTTTTGAAATGCCAGTTGCCATCATCACCATAATCAGGTTTGCCGATTACTTTCTGTTGTAACACACTTTCTTTTTTCTGTTTGTATATAGCGGTTATGCGTTTAAGCTTGAGGCCTGGTTCTGGTTTGACCCAGCTTAGACGCAAGTATCTGTGTTGGGTGCAAGCAATGCTAAGCCTGGAATGAATGAGTTTTGATCCGGCATAGTCAAGTTTGGACAAATTTGCTGATCTATTGAGTGTTGACCAGTTTTGCAAATCCTTGCTGCTATCGACTCTTATTGACAGCATCATATTTGGCTTGGGTTGGTCCCAATTGAGGTTTAATTCACACAGTGCTTGTGAAGTGTTCCTGTTTTCAGCGATATATTGGTATTCATTACTAGTTGGTGGTTTTTGTTGGACGCTGTCCAGGTTGATAACCTGAGTGTTCCTGTTTTGTTGTATTTTGATGCGAATATAGGCTGGGTCAGCTACCTGATCGCGATCGAAAGGGTAAAAATTGAGTGCTGTTTGAATAATCTGCTTACGAGTAGTTGCTGGTCGGAATTGGTGCAAGACTTCCTGCCCTTGGGCGTTGAAAATGCGTAAATCACCGAAGTCTTTGCGTTGTATCTTCTCCAGAATATTGATGGGTAATGTAACTTCCCTGAGAGAGTTATCGGCTTCAGAAAGTGTTGAACTAAAGGCGAAATTTTCTGGGGCCAGTGGTTTGTCTGCTATCACCAGCGCGGGAACTAATAAGGCCAGTAGTAACAGAGCAAATCTTTGTAATGAGCTGGTTATACTAATCACGGTTTTTAACAACCTCATCATTTTCATCTCCAGGTAGTGGTGCGAAGTAGCCAATGCTGGTTAACAAGCCACCGACAATCATGAAGGAAACAATACGCCCAATGCCACCTAACTCCGATAAATCGACCAGGAACAGCTTCAAGACCACCAGCGCTAGTAATATACCGCCTACAATCCATATTGGACGCAAGTTTTTACGGCTGGCGATTACTGTAATTATCACTCCGATAAGCGCCCAGAGTATAGAGATTGTGGTTTGAGTTAGAGAAGAATCAAACATACTATTAAAATCGTAACTTACCTTAAACCAGTGGTGAGAAATACGAAACACGCTGAAGTTAAGCCAGAGAAAAAACAGTCCTGCGAGCCCCGCTTGCACATTGCGGGTTGGAATGTTTAGTGTTTCGAATACCTTATTAGAGCGCCGCCACCAGTTAACAAGTGTCATAAGCACAACTCCAAACATAATATCTGCCGGATTTAATACCGGTATCCAAGCGATAGGGTAGGCATCTCCCCGGCTTATGATGGCGCCAATGCTCCATAGCACCAAAGCCGCGGCCAGAATAGCAGCTGCATTTTGTTGATAAGCATCAGCATGCTGACCGAAAGGCCACCTTTTTGACTTACTGACAATAATCAAAGCGATGACAGCAGGGATAGCCCAGCCGATGATCTGCCAGCCACTGCTGAGTTGAAGTTTTGTAGCAATTATCCAGCTTGCCTCAATGGCAATAAGTAATACCGCAAGCAGCAATGCTGTGGTGTGCAGCCACGGAATAATTTTAAGCTTGGTTTCTGTATCATCCAGTTGGCGGAGTAGCCAGTAAAATGTAGCAAATGCAAACGGCCATACCAACCACCCATAAGCGGCGCTTGGATTGCTGTGCATGTCGAACAGCAAAGCCATAAACATAACCGGAAGCAATGTCACTGCAACAATCCATGCATGCTGCCACACAGGTTTTGTGCGTAGCGCAGTGAATGTGAAGATGATACTGAGAATGCTGGCAAACCCAAGTACAGCATGATTTAAATAGCGGTCTGGATAATGCTCATATACTTGGTTAATGAAGCCGACAGTTAACCAGAGCAACCCCCAGATTAATAAAATTGGGCTGAGTTTAGTTTCCCATCTGTGCTTTCCCTGGTATTCCTTATACAGCAAACGGGCACTGAGAATTCCTGCAACCGCCATCATAAGCGCACTAATAAAATCACCATTGATAAATGCCATTTGTTGTTCGTAGTTACTGTTCCATAAGACGATTACAGCAGCACCCAGCTGTAACAGTAGACCGAACAGGCGTACGGATATCCGGTTTTGACGAGTACCCAGCCAGATTAAACCCAGCCCTTCCAGTCCCCATGCTGCGGCTGTATATGCGGGCGAAATTGCAAATGGAATGGCAAGCGAGGCAAAGATAACGCCCAGGGCAAGAAAGGCTTCTGATAATAGCCGTAGTTCATCGCCTGCTTTTTTCCAGAGGAATATTGCCAGCGATATATAAAAGGCACCAAAACCAAGAGCAGACATTGCCACACCGTACTCAATATCTTTGACCAGTAAATACTGCAAGGCAGATGCAGCCAAAGGTACGCCAAATAGCAGTGTGCCATCGACATAGCCACGCAATTTTGGCGGTTGACGCAAGGCAAATAGAACAGCAATTAATACATAGAACAGGAAAAATAGCAGCAGAAAAGGTTCAGTTGTACTGAAGTTCTCTGCTTGATAATTGAATGCTCCCCATACACTACCAATTATAAAAGTGAAGGCAAAACCCAGCAGGTTCAGTGGCCTCCAGGCCTTAAACCAAGCTACAGCGACCAACGCAACATTAAGAATGGCGTAATAACTAAATAGCCCCACATGGTTTCCGGAGCCGGATGATGCCAGAACAGGCGCCAGAAAACCGCCAGAGAACCCGATGATTGCAAGTGCGCGTGAATCTTGTAGTACCGCTAGTGCCGCTGCAAGCATACTAACTATAAATAGTAGTACAAAGGTTGGCAGTGAAGGTAATAAGTTATACATGTTAAATGCTGCAAAAATAACCAAATAAAGTACGCCTATACCCGCACCTTGCAATAATAGCGCGTACTTGGCTTTTTGGTTGCGGATACGCCAGCCAAACAGCAATAATGCAATAGCACCTATAACAACAGCAATTAAGCGGTATTGGATAGGGAACATGCCTTTATCAGATATATATTTAAGTAGAAATGAGACGCCAAAAAATAATATTAGTATGCCGATTTTAACAAACAGGTTGCCGCCAGTTAAAAAGTCTTTTAGGTAGCTAAACACTTTGTCTGAAAGCCCAGGGACCCGCGGTGTTTGAGTGCGCGGCGGACCATCAGTGTTAGCTGTTGAGGCTTGCGCAGTGTGCGCTGGTACATGGCTCGGACTTGAGTCTGGCTTGAAGTCGACACCTGTATCAGTCGCAGACTCGGTTTTGGATTCAACAACGGAGGTTGACTGCTCTCGCTTATCTGTAGAATAATTACTATCCTGGAAATCCGGTTTTATAGCATTATCGGCGACACTGGAGCTGGGTATTTGTTTGTCTTTTTCCCGCCGGTTGCTGGAAAGCATTTCTCGCAATTGTTGTACTTCTTTTTGCAAGCTACCAACACGCGCAATGGTATAACCCAGGAAAGTTGCCAAGACTATTATCAGCATTGAATGAGATTGAGAAGTAATGCTGGTCACAACGTAAGTTATTAGAAAGAAAATAACTGCTGTAATATATTTCTTCATTTTAAGTTTGCTCTATAGGGCCCTGCGGCCCCGTTAACTTTATAGTCAGCGGCTAGAAACCAACTCCCAATTGGAGTATATCGCTATTCTGGTACTTGGGACATGAATTTTTAGCCGCTCAGCTCAGAGCCTACGGTTTCATGGTTTTGGCCAGTCGTACGATCTAACAAATCTTAATCGAGTAGTTCGCTATACTAGTTGATGGTATGACTTAGCTGTAGTTAGCTGTAGGCTAAGTGATTTTAAAGACTGTCTCAATGCGAAATAGTATCAGACCTTGTGTTTTGCATTAATTCAAAAGTGCTCTGAAACAGGTGATTTTTTACTGTTATCTTGGGGCTTGTTACTGAGGAAGGGGCTATGATTGAGTTATACCTCGTTTTCTCGAATACTTTTAATCGGCGACTAAAAAGGTGAAATATATTAAATTTATAGCATGGATCGTAGTTTTATTAGTAATAGTCTCTCTAGGGTTTAAGGCTAAAAAGCAGAGGGGTAATCAAAATGCTTTAATAGCAGCTGAGGAGCTTGCTACCTATGGCGTCGGAGGGAGAAAAGCCAAAGCAGTAACGCCTGAGGATTGGAATATCAAAATCACAGGAGAGATAGAGCGGGGGGTAAGTTATGTAATACGAGTTCACTACTATTCGCAATCCGATAGCAAACTATGCCAAAGTAAAGCGCTGATGCCCTTTAGCCCTGACCGAACCGCCACCAAGCTATACGCCTATTATCCCGAAATAAGCGATGGAAAGCATTCAATAACAATCCCGTTAACCGAGCACGACCCTGACGAAGGTTGTAAATATAGGGTGCATGATGTCCGTATGAACCTTGACCTGGATAAGGGAAAACACCTTCTGCCTTCGGGGGCGTTTATGCTTTTCTATGCTAATTGGGCAGCGAATAAGTTAAACCCTCCTGGTTATGGTTTCCGCCGCCGGCAGGTAAATAACAGACTTATAAATATTGAATGTGTTTTACCGGACCCTGACCGCACCAAGTTCAGTTCTTCCCCTTGTGGTTTAGCACCTGTTGAAAAGCGTTTCGCCGTTTCTCAACGACTGCCAACGGACAACTCAACTTATGAAATAAATATAAGTTTTTTATCTCAGAATGAATATATCAAAAAGAGATCTATACCCTAAATTTAGGATGGAAATCGAGAGGCACCGCATAAAGGCATTCCCGGCAGAATAGCGTACATTACCCCCATTAACCGTAGATACAGTCTATGGAAACAAATGTCCAGTAACTGTGTGATGATCATACAAGGGTGGGCATTTATGCCCACGCGTAAAACTAACCTAAGGGGCTTTATCATTTGACCTATCAATGGCTTAGCCCTTATTTAAAGCCAAGTTAGAAGGTGCTGAATCAATGCAAGAAAGACTTAAGCTAGTGCCATTCTAGCCTGCCCCCGATTGATTGATAATATTGAAATGTTTGCTTGACAATAAACAACCTTAACAATTAAAATTGTTTACCAGCTTGGTAAACACTATATGAGCCATCAGATTGGAAATTCTATTTCTCGATGATAAATTGCGTGCCCTTTGTAAACAAGAAAGACTTGCAGTCAAAAACTTGGGGCAAGTCTGTGCACGAAAGCTAGGAGGTAGGTTAAGTGACCTTTCTGCGGCAGCACATGTACGGGAACTAATAACAGGGCGGCCACACCCTTTAAAAGGCGAATGGCATGGTCGATTTTCGCTTAGCTTGCACGGTGGATTTCGCCTAGTTTTTGAGCCAGCTCATGATTCCGTTCCAACATTTGATGATGGCGGCATTGATTGGGCCCAGGTAACGCGTATAACGATTGTATTTATTGGAGACTATCATGACTGAACAAGCAACCACATTTCAGCCTGACTGGATTTCTCCACCGGGTGATAGCATTGCCGACTTGCTGGAAGAAAAGGCTTGGTCACAGGCAGAATTTGCTCAGCGTTGCGGCTACACAAGAAAACATGTCAGTTTACTAATTAATGGTAAGGCCTCTATTACAGAAGATACCGCACTAAAACTTGAAAGGGTGTTGGGAAGCACGGCTCGCTTTTGGCTGGTGCGTGAAGTGCAGTATAGAGAGTCACTCGCAAGACAAAGAGAATTTACTGCCTTGGTGGCACAGTCTGACTGGCTGAAGCAATTACCGCTGGCCGATATGCTTAAATTTGGATGGATAAGAAAGTTTTCTCACAAAGGTCAGCAGGTAGCCGAGTGCCTGAAATATTTTGGCGTCTCATCTGTAGCAATTTGGAATCAAAGATACACCGAGCCAGTAGCAGCCTTTAGAGCCTCAAATAAATTTGAAAAAGAAGGTGCAGCCGTATCAACCTGGTTACGACAGGGTGAACGCCTAGCTAGTGAGATTAACTGCAAGCCATTTGATAAAGCTAAATTTATACAGACACTACCGGTATTGCGCGCACTGAGTAACGAAGTTGAACCTGAAATATTTGTACCAAAGCTAACCCAGGTCTGTGCGGAATTAGGTGTAGCCGTTGTGTTTGTACCAACACCTAAGGGCTGCCCAGTCAGTGGTGCAACACGCTGGCTTGCTCCCGATAAAGCCATGCTGATGCTCAGCCTACGCCACGCGACCAATGACCACTTATGGTTTGCCTTTTTCCATGAAGTGGGTCACATTCTCTTACATGGCAAAAAAATGCTGTTTCTAGAAATTAAAAACCTTGACGATCAACATGAGCAAGAAGCCGATAAATTTGCGAGTAACTTACTCATACCACCAGCTGATGCAAAACGACTGCCAGAACTTGAAAAAACCTATGCTGCAGTCAAGCAGTTTGCCAGTAAACTGGAGATTCCACCCGCGATTGTGGTTGGGCGGATGCAAAGAGAGCAATTGCTGGCATGGGGGCAACTGAATAAATGCAAGGTACGATATCACTGGCATTAAGGTAGTGGTGAGCTCGCAGTAGTTAGTTTAAACAGCTAGGTCGCTTTATACAATAAGGAGATAATATGGAAAATTTAGGTGTCTGGAAGACTATAAAGATAGGTTTTTGGATTGGTATCGGATTTATTATTCCACAGATGATTGTTCTATATGGTGGAACAGTGCTAACTGTATTAACAATGCCTTCGATGATGGAAGCTTCATTTGTAGAGGGCTATGAAGCTATCGATAGCGATATTTCAAGCTTTGAATCTAACTTCGACTCTAACTTTGATAGAACTGACCAAATAGAGATAAAAGAGTATCGAGTGCTGAAAAATGGCAATCAACTTTTGATACTTGGCTCAGTTTTTAATAAAGGCAATAAAGTAACAAACTCTATCCAACTTGAAGCTGAATTATCGGACATGGATGGCAAGTTTGTGTATGAATGTTCCGAGTATATAAGCAAAAAAATATCTCCAGGAGAAAGTGAGAATTTTCAAATAAAATGTGGCTGTGGCAAGGGCCAAGTACCTGAGTATGACAGTGTAAATGTAAGAGTCATGAGTGCTAGTAGTTACTAATACATCTTGGATGGTAATCCCGAACTCAGAGTAAATATCGTCAGGGGGAATAAAAGGTCTCGTTCTTTTATAGAATCGGTTGGTAGTATTCAAGGGGCTCGCAGGGGGTCAGGGTGACTTCCCTGCGGATTTGCAGCATAGGATCCCAACCAGCATTCTTGATGGCCGGTGAGATAAAAAGATCACAGATGTCGCTTGCGCTGAGTCTTCTTTTTTATCCACTAAGCCTTGATGCCCCTTGCTTTGGTAGTCGCCAACATCCTGTTACCTCTGTATCTGTTAGCTTGCAGGTATCACCCTGCATTATTTTAAAAGGCATGCCGATGATTTCTCCGGACATTTGGCTTTTATCAATACTCGGTAGGGCACTATTGGTTTAATTACTATCGATCGATTGTGGTCTGACCCCCGACTTGTGCAAATGCTGACATAAAGCAATGTGTCAGACTCTTGGCAACATAACTTTAACTCTTACTATACCCTCTATACTCTGAAATCTTGAGAGGATTATTCAGGCTAACCGCCGGTTCGCCAGCCATTTCAATTGGCGCCTACTCAAAGCCATTGGTAAATATCTGTACTGCTGGTTCAACTATAACATCATCCAGATAAAGGATGCTGGCATCGGAACCATCGTCAATAAATACGACCTGGTCAATTGAACCAGAATTATTTCCCCAAAATTTAAGGTCTGATCGCCTCCCGATTATCGTGCCGTCAAGCTCTTTTACTGTTACCGCATAAGTCCTCGCAGTGGTTCGCGTTGATATCTCGATCTCTACTTGATACCACCTCTGGTCTGATAGATTGCTGGCAATGGTTGTGAAACCTGCACTACTGTCTTGGACAACAATGCTGTTAGTTGAATATCTTACGCGGCCACGCTTGATACCCGAGCCAATTAAATCAAGGAAGAAGGCTGAATATCTTGTGGTTTCCTTGCGGATGTGAAAGGAAACCCGCAGCATATTGTCACTTTGTTCATTAAAAGACCATTTTACAGACGGATGATAGGGAGGAACGCTGGTATTGGTGGTATCTGAAATCTTTAGGGAGTTATTTAGGCTGACTGCCTGCTCATTACTTATCTCAATAGTCGCCGAACCGCTCGTGCTGATTGTACCTGTGTTGATTCCTGAATCGAAATTATCGTTCACTAGGGTGTCGTCCTCGTAACCGGTGTACAGTGCGACCTTCGAACCATCGGCGCGGGAGGGCACATCACCTCTATATTTACGCTTGGTCACTCCGTTACGCGTTTCCTCAATCTGTATCTCGTAATTTGCCGCAAAGAGTTCTGCGTTCACTGCGTAAATTAATGAGTGGCTGGATTCATTGTTGATGAACCCCACAGCGTCGGGGGATGCAGCCTCAACCGGAATAATCATACCGCCCAATAATTCTGTCTTCCCGCCAGCAGTTGTTTCTATAACTGTGCTTGGTCGCTCTGTTTTTAGACCCAATATCCATAAATCCCCCCCATTATTAGTTATTTGAGTGCCCACGCCCTCTGGATTAAACTGACGAAGCCATACCTGTTGAGGATAGGTAAATACCCACGGTTTTACAGACACAACACCTTCCACGAACAACTTCCCAGCACCTCTGGTATTTCGAAAACCTCGATCTGTGCTGTCTTTAATGACTAAAGTTTTGGAAGATGCGTGCTCATATGACACAAAATATTTCGGAGAGGCGTTAGCAGCCGCGTCATTCTTACCCCAGTAAGAAAAATCCTCAAAAACAACAACATCATGCTCTCCCTCTTCAAATCGAAAGATCGGCTTGGGATTGGATGCATCCCCAAAACTGTGATTCCAATCGATGCCCACTGAAGCATTCAGTCCCACTATCCTTCTGACTTTAGGTCCCACAGTAATCGTATCTTTGACAAGATAATAACCCTGATTATTGGTGCTCTGCGGGAAATAGATCGTAGCCGCGCCCGAATCCATCGCCGCTTGAATGGCTGCGGTATCATCGTTCTCGCGATCATTAGGATCTGCCTTTTTCACCCCATCCACCCCATGATCTACGACACTCACCCAATTCTCGATCGGGTCATGAGGGACTGTTGGCGTATCTTCTATCGGCAAATGCAAAGACATTGCTGGGCTTGGAAATAGGCTAAGGACTGGGTCAGACACAAACTCATGTTGAGTGGTGCCAGGAATCACCTGTCCGTTATTTTTAATAGCTGACTGATAACCGCTGGTTACAATATTACGCGCATACAATATACTGCCATTAGCGTTTTCGATAGCGCTCTGCGAAGGTAGACCACCACTAAAATCACCATCGAGCACAGTTACAAGGCCATAAAGCCCCAGATTTTGAATCACTGGCACTTCATTGATACTACTTAACCCACGAATAGACAAGATGTTGTCTCTGTTATAAATGCCAGCGACTTTTTGATTTTGTAATGTTATATTTTCAAATGTCATGCTAGTTTGCCGATGTAAAACATAGATGCCATAATCAAAACCCTCAATTCTCACATTTTTGATAAGACCCGGACCAGGGTATTTTCTTGCCATCGATAGCCCCTGACCCCGGAACCGTCACCAGATCGAATCGTGACATCTCGCATCGCTCCTATATTATTAACGAGATAATCAATACCAATAGCACCAGAGTTCCCACTCCCCGTATCTATGGTCATATTTAGGATGCATTTTTTCTAAATGCCTGAAGCCCTTCTCCTAATTCCTCATGCTTATATACCTTTGGCGCTTTGTCATCTATAGAAGCGGTAAAGATGACAGCTTTAGGCTTATCTGGATCATCATATCCATCAGCAGCGTCCTTTAATTTAATGATTGTTTTGGCTCTGCTTTGTCCCTGAAAAGTGAGATAAGCGCTAAATTTGCCATCTGAATTGCGCCACTCTAATCGATCGCTGACCAAATAAGTCCCGTTTGGAAAATAGATAATCTTTTGTTTGCCGAGATGATCTCTAATCGCACTCAGAATCGCTTGGGTATCATCCGTCACTCCATCCCCTTTCGCGTTATAGGGATCGCCCGTAATATCAATTACGCCTGAATCAGCAGGAAACACTATATTCTCGGCTTGAAGTGCAGCTGATAGAAATAGCAAAGAAGCAAAGCATAAGAATTTTTTCATTTTATTTTTCATTTTATTTTTTCCAAATGTTTGAAGCTTACAGGTTTAGGGTTTATTGAGCCTAAGGCATTGTGCTAACCGCCTGTTCGCCAATCACCTCAGCTGGTGCCTGCTCAAAGCTATCGGCAAATATGCCCCGTGTGATCGGTTCAACTTATAAATATCATCGAGGTAAAGAGTGCTGGTGTCGTAACCATCGTCAATAAATACGACCTGGTCAATTGAACCAGAATTATTTCCCCAAAATTTAAGGTCTGATCGCCTCCCAAGCTATGATGATTTCTGGTGTATGAGTTAAATTTAAAAGCGGTGTATCCGATTGATTGATTTTGAGCGATCAACAACCAACAGGAGATACACCACATGCAAGATAATAATAGTGTTTCACTGAAAACACCAATAGAAAATCCATTGGAAGCTTTTTATTAAAGCAAGGAGCAAGAGAGCTGCAATTTATCCCCTGGCTGTATTTGAAAGGGATATCTACAGGTGATATGCAGCCAGCGTTGGAAGTATTGCTGGAGAAGGTGCGAAGGGGTTGTCGGCGAATACGGTCAGCCGATTAAAACAAGGCTGGGAGACAGACTACGACCACTGGCGGAAAAGAGATCTAAGCCATCGCCGTTGTATCTGAGTTTTTTCATCGTCAGATTCATTCTTATCATGTGAATATGACCGCTTTTCACAGCTGTAGACTCACTTTATTGAACACGGCAAATGTTTGACTTTAAACTAAAACTAAGTTATAAATGATGGGCTTTATTAGTAATATGTGCAAATGTGTTTTAGTGTTTCGTGATGAATTAGAAAGTTTTCACAAAAAATTAATTAACATGAAAGTATATATAAATAATTAAACCGTAAAAAAACTGCCCGATTTTTGGCGGTTTTTACCTATTTGAAGTTTACTTGGGTAGATTTTCGAACTTAACGGCAGTGCGTTCTTTTAATGGAAAAACTAGCTCAAAGTAGTTTTTCTATCCATCCGCCTTTAAGTTATGAATATATCTCAATTATCTTGAATATAATTTTGGTTCGAGCTTTAATTAATAAAAGCACATATAATTTTAAGCTCTGCATTTGGCATTAAACGAGAACAGGGAAAAACAAATGAAACGAAATAAACTATTTACCGCAATGGCTATTGTTGGTGCTTGTTTGTGTACAACAGTAGTGTTGGCACAAAACGAAGGTACACAAGGAGGTGTTTCTGATGCCGCTGAAGACAACATGATGGAAGAGGTAATGATCATTGGCTCTAGAAGCCAAAGAGCACGAACCATTTCTGATTCGCCAGTACCAGTTGATGTAATTTCAGCTGCAGATATTAACGCCTTAGGCGGTACTGCCGATCTTACAGATAACCTAAAGTCATTAATTCCTTCATACACAGCAACGCCAGCGACTGGCGATGGTAGTGCATTCGTAAGACCTACTTCACTGCGAGGCACAGCTTCTGACCAAACACTGATTTTAGTGGATGGTAAAAGAAGACATCGTTCTGCATTGGTGCAGTTTTTCGCTCCAGCGGCTGGTAACGGCGCGCATGGTGTTGATATTGGTATGATTCCTTCAATCGCTCTAAAGCGAGTTGAAGTACTGCGCGATGGTGCATCATCACAGTATGGTTCAGATGCAATCGCTGGTGTTATTAACTTTGTAACTAAAAATGCTTCAGAAGGCGGTGAATACCAAATTCAATATGGGAATTTTTATGAAGGCGAAAGCAGTTTAAAAGTTGGCTTGAATCAGGGTTTTTCTCTTGGGGAAAATGGCTTTTTAAATCTGAGTCTTGAATACCAAGATAATGAAGCTTTATCAAGAGGTATTCAACGCCCAGATGCACAGGCTCTAATAGATTCTGGTGTTGTTGGCGTAGGTGCTGATTCTCCGTTTGGTGATGCTCCGCTGGTGCAAACCTGGGGTCGTCCTGAAACTGAAGCTTTGAGGTTTTATCTGAACTCTGGTATTGATGTTGGCGAAAGTTCCACATTGTATACCCGTGTTGGCTATGCCGATACTTCAGGTCGCTATAGATTCTTCTACCGTAATCCTGGTCATAGCACGCTAGCCACTCTATCTGGTCTTGGTTATACAGGCTCCTTATTGGATACTGGTTTTACCCCATACTTGGATGGCGATCAAAAAGACTTCTCCTGGGTTTCTGGCTTAGAAGGTGAATTTTCCAATGGAACAGCCTTTGATTTTAGCTTTAGCTATGGCAAAAATGAACTGGATTATTTCCTTAATAATTCCATTAATGCAGGCTTGGGCTTAACCTCTTCCTTGCAAATTCCACAAATGGATTTTAATGTTGGTGGATATGAGCAAAAAGAATTCAATTTGAATGCTGACTTCTCTGTACCAGTTGGTGACTCATTGAATGTTGCTTATGGTTTTGAATGGCGCCAAGAAACTTATACAGCTATTGCAGGCGAACCAAACTCTTATCAGAACGCAGATGGAACACCAGGATCAGGCGTTAGCGGATTCCGTGGAATTCCAACAACCGATGCTGGTAAATTTGATCGCGATAACTATGCTTTATATTTAGATATCGAGCAGGATGTTAGTGATAGGTTCATGGTTCAATATGCATTACGCTTTGAAGACTTCTCGGATTTTGGTAGTACCATTAACGGCAAACTAGCTGCGCGTTTCAATGTTACTGACAGCACTGCACTCCGTGGTGCCATATCTACTGGTTTCCATGCACCAACACCCGGTCAGGCTAATGTTCGTACCACCATCACAACATTTGATGGCGCTACTGGTCTACAGGTTGAAGAAGGTCTGATTCCACCAACTGATCCGAGAGCTCTTGCAGTAGGCGGTAAGGCACTGACTGAAGAGCAATCATTTAACATCAGCTTTGGTTTAACTTCAGATCTTACCGATAACACCACATTGACCCTGGATTTTTACCAGATTAATGTTGATGACCGGATTTACCGTACAGGTGACATTACTGCTGCAGATGGTTCAAGCATTTCTTTTTACACTAATGCATTAGATGTAGAACACAGTGGTCTTGATTTGGTAATCACTTCAGGTATCGACTGGTCAGATGCGACCAGGACTGATCTTTCCTTTGCTTATGGCTATAACAAGATTGATGTAGTGAATCAAAAGTTTGTTAATGGTGTGCAGCCTGTAAGCGACGGCCTGGTAGAGGATATTGAAAATAACTATCCTAAACACCGTTTTGTGTTGACAGCTAACACCCCGTTTGGTGAAAAGTGGAACTTAATGCTTAGAGCTAACTTCTACGGCGAGCATTATGATGAGCGTGGTCGGATTAATGGTGTTGACGGTGGTGCCCCCAGTGCGAAAGTTGGTTCAACCATCTACATAGATGCTGAATTGGGTTATCAATTTACTGAAAACTTTAGATTTAAACTTGGTTTTGCTAATCTATTCGATAGTTATGTTGACACAATTGGTCCACCAAATGCTAACCGCCAGAGCGTTGGCTTACAATATCCTCGTCGTAGTGCAGCTAACTACGAAGGTGGATCATGGTATTTAGGTGGTTCGTATAGTTTCTAAACTAGAAATTTACACAAACCGAAAAAACCTGGCTTTTTTAGTCAGGTTTTTTTTTGCCTGTTTTAAGCTGTAAATGTTGCAGTTCATCAACAACAGTTGTAAATTATCAGCAATCAAGAAATCTCCGTAAAGTACTAAAATGAAATCATTAACACCCTATATAAGGTTAGGCAAACAATCAGAGACTCTATTAATCAATCAGGTCTCCCTTGCTAAATCGAACAACAATCAACAAGTGTTTAAATTTGGCTTTGGACAAAGCCCTTTTCCAGTGCCAAAAGCAATCTCGGATGCATTGGCAAAGGCTGCATCAAGAAAAGAATATATGAGTGTGCAGGGACATCCTCCACTGAG
>JAKITM010000004.1 GCA_021648045.1 Lysobacterales bacterium | reverse complement strand
GAGATCAACAACTTTTCATCCAGGGGTTATACGGCTGTTGGTACGGTTGAACAATTACGCCAGTTTTGTGCAGCCGTTGGCAAGCAGTGGAATCATGGGTTAAAGCTTATTCCAGCTCTGGAATAAGCACAACATCTTAGGAGAAAATCTCGACAGGCTGGCTGTTGAGGCTTTTGTCTGGCTAGGTTATAGAAAAACGGGCTATTTCGGGCATTTCTGAGTAGCTCTGAGTTTTCAGAACCCCGCTTGAGAAAAAATCTGAATGTAAAACCGTCAAACTCCCAATTCACGAAAGAGCAGCAGTTTCTATTTAATGCCTGTCCTTATTTACCATTTACCATGTTTTTTTATGATACAGTCTCAGAGCAAATTACAGAAAGAATGTCAGGCCACCTTCAAAATTTATAGTGAGTAGAAAATGAACACCCCATTGGCGAGTAGGACCATTTTTATATTTATTTTATTGGCACCCTTATTTGTATACGCTAATACACCAAGCACACAGATTGCAGGTGACCTGCTAACTCAAGCTGAAGAAGTAACTTCCCAAGAAAACTGTTTTAGTGGGAACTTTGAAACATATCAGAAGTGGACTGAATTGGTAGAAAATAAGAATAAAGGCACATCGAATTTTTCAATCTCTGCTTTCCAGAATTCACGGCCACAAAGCCAGTTCGATAATTATAAGAGCTCAATAGAGTGCAAGTTTTTATCTACAAAGTAGATGGGCTTAATATTGGTGGTTTTTACTTGGCTCCCAAAAAACATGAAGGAAAGCTGCCGGTTATAGTGTTCAACCGAGGCGGCACAGCCACTTTTAGTAACATCACTTTTGGCTTAACCTATGACCTGTTGATGCCGCTGGCCAAACAAGGGTTTCTTATAATAGGCAGTCAGTACCGAGGTGGACTAGGCGAGACCATTCCCAATGGCGGTAAAGATGAATGGGGTGGTGCAGATGTTCGCGATGTTGTAGCACTATTTTCTATTCTGGAAAAAACTTCAAGAGCAGATATGGATCGCATAGGAATGCTGGGTGGCAGTAGAGGGGGCATGATGACACTCCTTGCGTTACAGAAAGGTGTTCCCGTAAAAGCAATTGCCCTGGCAGCACCCGCCTTAGATCTGGTTGCTGATTTGAGTTGGCGACCAGGAATGGATTCTGTGTATTCAAAACATATGCCAAATTATGATGAGAATCGCGAAGAAGTCTTAGCAAAAAGGTCTGCAATTAACTGGGTCGATGAACTGGATGAAAATGTACCTATTCTGCTTATTCACGGGCAATATGATGAGCGTGTTAACCCTGTGTCTACACTACGCTTTGCCATGGAATTACAGAAAAACTTTCACCCTTACAAGCTAGTTATTCTTGATCGAGATAGCCATTCTTTTTCACGGAACTATCAGGAAGTAATTGATTTGTATATAGACTGGTTTAAAGACTACCTTTAACAGCTTATTTATAGGTAAACATTGAGAAAATTAGCCTATAACGATATCGATCAGCTTAGTTTTTTGAAATGTCACGAGTCTTTTAGTTTAAATCAGGGCAAAATTAATCCCGCCAGAACGCCGGTGTAAACAGTACCAACAGGGTGAAAATTTCCAGCCTGCCCAACAGCATAGCAAAGGCGAGGATGACTTTGGCGGCATCGTTGATGCTGGCGTAGTTTTCGCCGGCTTCACCCATGGCAGGGCCTAGGTTGGCGAGACTGGCGCCGACTGTTGAAAAAGCGGTGATTGGGTCGACTCCGGTGGTGGTTACTAGCAGTGAGAGAATGGCGAAGCTGGCCATGTAGAGGAAGAAGAAACCCCAGACGGCATACATCACTTTGCCGGAAATGGTTTTGCCGCCCATCTTTGTGGGAATAGTAGCATTGGGGTGGATTAAGTGATGAATTTCGCGTACAGATTGTCGGTATAGCATCATCACCCGCATCACTTTCATGCCCCCGCCGGTAGAGCCTGCACAGCCACCGATGGTAGCCATCATCATTAATATGACGGGTAATGTTCCGGGCCATAGATAACTGGGAGCGGTGGTATACCCGGTGGTTGTCAGAAACGACACCGCCTGAAACAGGCCGTAGCGCATCGACTCGCCAACTGAGCCAAAGGTGCTGGTTAAGTACAAACCGGCACTGACTACTACGCCGGCAAACAGCAGCAGAGTTAAATAGACTTTTACTTCGGCATCTTGGCGATAGGGCAATGTTGTGGCGTTTCGCCAGGCGATGAAGTGTAAGGCAAAATTCATCCCTGAGATCACCATAAACACCATGGCGATGGACTCAATTAACGGGCTGTTGAACCAGGCGATACTGCTGTCGTGGGTGGAGAACCCGCCGATAGATACGGTGGAAAATGCGTGGCTAATGGCATCAAAACCACTCATGCCGGCGAGCCAGTAGGCGAGTGCGCAGGCGACGGTTAGACCTAAATAAATCAGCCATAATGCCTTGGCGGTTTCGGTAATCCGTGGAGTCAGTTTGCTGTCTTTCATCGGCCCCGGGGTTTCGGCGCGGAACAGTTGCATACCACCGACTCGCAGCATCGGCAGTACTGCAACGGCTAATACAATAATGCCCATGCCGCCAAACCATTGAGTCTGCTGGCGGTAAAATTGAATGCCGCGAGGCAGATCATCAATTTGGGTTAGTACGGTAGCACCGGTGGTGGTTAGGCCCGAGACAGTTTCAAAAAAAGCATCGACTACACTAATATTGATGTTGTCCAGCAACAAGAAAGGGATAGATCCGCCGATGCACAAGGTTAGCCAAGATACCGCAACCACCAGGAAGCCATCCCGTAGGCGCAGGTCATACTGGGCCTGTCGTACCGGCAGGTAGAGCATGCCTCCAAGGAGTATTTGGATAGCAAAACTCTTGAGGAATGCGCTATGAGTCTGGTCCTGATAAAGATAACTTACCAGCGCAGGCGGGAGCATCATCAAACCGGAAAGCAGCAGCAGAATACCGATGATGCTCTGGATGGAATGGCGTCTCATGACTTAGCTTAAATAAAGCTGACGCTGGGTTGAAACAGTTTTTCAACAGCTGAAATTTGTTTTTTATCGAGCACAAACAAGATGACGTGATCGTCTTTCTCGATGACAAAATCATGATGCGCCATTAGCACCGCATCACCGCGAACGACACCACCGATAGTGGTTTCCGGTGGTAGCTTAATTTCATCGATACGGCGACCAATTACTCTAGAACTGCCGCGGTCGCCGATGGCAACGGCCTCAATTGCTTCCGCCTTGCCGCCACTGAGTGAATGCACCCGCACCATTTCACCACGGCGTACATGGGTTAATAAGGCGCCAATAGTGACCTGTTGCGGGGAGATGGCAATATCAATATTGCCAGCTTCAACCAGTTCGATATATGCCGGTCGGTTAATCAAAGTAATGACTTTTCGTGCACCCAGTTTTTTTGCCAGCATGGAAGACAAGATATTCGCCTCATCATCATTGGTCAGGGCAACATACACATCGGTTTTTTCGATGCTTTCTTCCTGTAACAATTCCACATCTGAGCAATCACCGACCAAAACAATGGCGGTTTCTAGATTTTCGGCAATACCAGCCGCGCGCTCACGGCTGCGTTCGATGAGTTTAGTGTGGTATTTGTTTTCCAGTGCGCGCGCCAGAGAAAAACCAATATTGCCGCCACCGGCAAGAATGATGCGTTTTACCGGAGCTTCTAGTCGGCGCATTTCTGAAATAACTGTCTGAATATCTTTACGCGCCGCGAGGAAATATACGATGTCATCATCTTCGATAATGGTACCGGCATGTGGGATAAAGGCTTCTTTGCCACGAAATATAGCGGCTACCCGGGTTTCAACACCTTCTGGCAAGTGGGAGGTCATTTCCCGAATGCGCTTACCCACTAGCCAGCCGCCCTCGCTGGCGCGAACGGTTACCAATTGTGCCCGGCCTTCTGCAAAATCGAGCACCTGTAGAGCGCTGGGGAATTCAATCAGTCTTTTTATATAATCGGTTACTTCCTGTTCCGGACTGATATGGTGGTCAACGGGGCAGTCATGGGAGGTAAACAGCTCGGGATGTTCTAGGTATTCACTGGCACGGATGCGGGCGATTTTCAGCGGGGTGTTGAACAGGGAAAAGGCCACCTGTGCCGCCATCATATTAATTTCATCGCTATTGGTAACTGCAATCAGCAGGTCGGCATCTTCAATCCCGGCGCGCATCAATACGGTTGGCCATGAGGCATAACCTTGCACTGTGCGGATATCGAGGCGGTCCTGCAGTTCACGCAGACGCAACTCATCCATATCGACGACGGTAATATCATTGGCTTCGATGGCTAGCTGTGCGGCAACCGATGAACCGACTTGACCCGCACCTAAAATTACAATTTTCATGTTGTCTCAGCTTTTAACCGACTTGGGGTCAATGCCCAAAGCCCGTAATTTGCGATAAAGATGGGTGCGTTCCATGCCAACAGCGGCCGCGAGCTTGCCTACACTGCCACCGGCTTCGCGCAGTTGATGGGTCAGGTATTCGCGCTCAAATTGCTCTCTGGCTTCTCGCAGGGGTAACTCAAATACTTTGCTCAGACGGTTGTTGCCGGCAACCGGTTCCACCACGCTGCGTTTAATCGCGCTATCGACTTCCTGAGCACTGACTTCGGAGCCCTGACCCATGATGAGCAGGCGCTTCACCATATTTCGCAGTTCGCGAACATTGCCCGGCCAGTCATAGTGGCGCAGCCGGTTTTGGGCAGCTACCGAAAAATGCCGGTAAGGGAGTTTTTCTCTACTGGGAAAATATTCGGTGTAATAGCGCAGCAGTTCGATAATATCTTCCTGGCGTTCGCGCAGCGATGGCACCGCCAGTGGTAAAACATTAAGGCGGAAATACAGCTCTTTATTCAGTCCGCCCGTTTTCATTAGTTGTTCCGGTTGGGCGCTGCTGGCGGCAATAATACGGGCGTTGAACGGGCGGCCACTACTGATTAGCCCGCTTTCCAAAACGGTGTTAATGATTTGCTGTGCCAATGCAGGCACTTGTCCCAAATCGTTGATATAAAGACTGCCGCCGTTGGCTGCTTCGAGTATGCCGCTTTCGCCGGAGCCGCCGAGCAGCAATTGTCGCAACTGGTTTTCTGCACTGCCATTAAAGTCGAGCACAATAAAGTCGCCACCGGATTGCTTGCTTAGGTGGTGGATATAACGCGCCAGGGTTTCCTTGCCGGAACCGGCTTCACCGGAAATCAACACCGCCTCGCTTACGGCTGCAACTTGCTCGGCTTTAGCTCTGAGGTCTGCCATTATAGCGCTGCTACCTAAGGGCTCGGGGGCGGCTTGTGAGCGGGCAGGTGCAGCCTCAGCATTAGCTGAATTGCGACCGCTTTCCAGCGCTTTTTCCACTGTCATAATGAGCTTGCCCAGCGATAAAGGTTTTTCCACAAAGTCGAAGGCACCCGCGCGGGTTGCCTCTACTGCGGTTTCAACCGTGCCGTGGCCGGAGATCATTACAATCGGGCAGCATTGGCTGTTTTGAGCCTGCCATTCGTGTAGTAGAGAAATACCATCTGTGTCTGGCATCCAGATGTCGAGCAATACCAGATCCGGCATTTCAGCGCTAAATTTTGCCCGCGCGGATTCTCCGTTCTCGGCGGTATCAACTTGATAGCCTTCATCTTCGAGGATATCTTTTACCAGCTCGCAGATAGCGGCTTCATCATCTACAACGAGAATTCTAGGATCGGTCATTTGCTTGCATTACCTTGCATTACATTATTTTGAATGATTGTTGTTGTTTTCATGCAACAGAATACCAAAATTGCCGACCACTGTCAGTCTCTCAGTGGAATGGCGGTGTCAATAGCGGTAAATTTGCTGATTGTGGACTAGATGAGATAGCTTTGTAAAGATAAGGTAACAGATAAGCCTGATAAATTACTTCCAATAGGATAAAGTTAGGCTCCCGAATTCAATAGCCTTTTTTATATGCCTTTCAATACCCTGAAGCTTTTCATTATCATTCTATTTTCTTGCCTGCTTATGGCCTGTATTGGTGGGGAATCTAAAGTCACCACAGGCAACCGCGATGGCATTTTGCACCTAGGTAACGGCACCGAGCCTCAGGGGCTGGATCCCCATGTGGTTACCGGCGTTCCTGAAAGTCGTATATTGCGCGCCTTATTTGAAGGTTTGGTAGTAAAAAACCCCTACACTCTGGAGTTAGAGCCCGGGGTGGCTCAGCGTTGGGAGACTAGCGAAGACGGTCTCGTGCTCACTTTTTATATCAATCCTGCAGCCCGTTGGTCTAACGGCGATCCTGTAACTGCACATGATTATGTCTGGTCCTGGCAGCGGGCAATGAATCCTGCGATGGGTAATTTATATGCCTATATGCTGTTTCCAGTGGTAAACGCAGAGGCCTATACCACCGGTAAATTGGAAGACCCGAACGATTTAGGTGTAAAGGCACTGGACGACCTTACCTTGCAGGTAACCTTGAACGAACCCACACCTTATTTTTTGCAATTGATGGATCACTACAGCACTTATGCGGTACATCGTCCTACTATTGAAAAATTCGGTAAGGCTACCGACCGCTTTACCAAGTGGACCCGAGCCAAAAACATCGTCAGCAATGGCCCGTTTAATCTTAGCGAGTGGTTGCTGAATCGTCGTATCTCGGTGAAAAAGAGCGAAACCTACTGGGATGCCGATAAGGTCAAGCTGAATGGTCTCGTGTTCTACCCCACTGAGAATATTGTCAGCGAAGAGCGCATGTTTCGGGCGGGGCAGTTACATTTAACCAACGATACACCGTTGGAAAAAATTCCCGTTTATCAAGCGATGGAAAACACCCCCTTTATGCAGGCGCCTTACTTGGGCACCTACTACTACATGCTTAATACTCAGCGCGCGCCTATGGATGATGTGCGGGTTCGCAAGGCCTTATCGATGGCGGTTGACCGGGAAAAACTCACCCGCACCGTTATGCAAGGATTGGTATTTCCAGCCTATGCCATTACCCCGCCGGGAACGCTGGGCTACCAGCCACCTAAATTGTTTGACTACGATGTTGAAAAAGCCAAAGCTCTACTGGCAGAAGCCGGTTACCCCAACGGTGAAGGCTGGCCCGGTCTGGAGTTGATGTATAACACCAGCGAGAGCCATCGCAAAATAGCCGTGGCGATACAACAGATGTGGAAAGATGCGCTTAATATTGATGTTACCCTCGCAAACCAGGAATGGAAAGTGTATCTCGACGCGCTTACCCAGATGGAGTACCAGGTTGCTCGTCGGGGTTGGATTGGTGATTATGTGGACCCGAATAATTTCCTCGACATGTTCCTGACGGGCGGCGGTAATAATAAAACTGGTTATGCCGACCCTCTTTACGACGAACTCATTTTAACTAAAGCACCGCAGGCGAAATCCAAGCAAGAACGCTTTGCACTCTTTTATGAAGCCGAGACCATGTTGATGGAAGAAATGCCCATTATTCCCATCTATACCTACTCTACCAAACGCTTGGTGGATCCTGCAGTAAAAGGCTTGCCATCCAATTTAATGGACTCGTTCAACTTCAAATATGTGTGGCTGCAAGCTGAAAATACAACTAAGGAAGGTGAGTAGATTATGTTGCGATTTATCTTACTAAGGTTATTACAGGCCATCCCGGTGATTTTGGTGGTGATAACAGTCACTTTTTTCCTGGTGCGCGCCGCACCCGGTGGCCCCTTTGATAGCGATAAGGCAGTAATGCCGGAGGTAAAGGCAGCACTGGAAGCGCAGTATCGACTAGATCTGCCGATGTCACAGCAATATTTTGCCTATTTAGGTGATCTTGCTAAAGGTGATTTTGGGCCGTCCTTTAAATACCCTGGGCGCGATGTTAACGAATTGATATCGGCGGGCTTACCAGTGACAGCTGAGCTCGGTGCTTACGCCTTATTGGTTGCGCTAATTCTGGGGGGATTGGCAGGCATAATGGCGGCGTTAAAACCCAATACGGCGCAAGATTATATCCCCATGTCATTTGCTATGGTCGGTATTTGCATGCCTACGTTTTTACTCGGGCCGCTGTTGGTGTTGGTGTTTGGGATTTATCTGGAGTGGTTGCCGGTGGCCGGCTGGGGTGATATTCCGGGGGATAAAATCCTTCCCAGCTTAACGCTGGGAGCAGCCTATGCCGCCTATATTGCCCGCCTGGGAAGGGCTGGCATGTTGGAAGTAATGTCCCAGGACTATATTCGCACCGCTCGCGCTAAAGGCTTGCCGGAATGGCAAATTGTGGTAAAACACGCCTTGCGCGGCGGCATGATTCCCGTGGTGGCATTTTTAGGCCCCGCATTTGCTGGTTTGTTGGCGGGTTCGTTTGTGGTGGAAACTATTTTCCAAATTCCAGGTCTGGGGCGCTTTTATGTTCAGGCCGCGTTTAACCGTGACTACACCATGATTTTGGGCACCACGGTATTTCTTTCAACGCTGATCATTCTGTTCAACCTGCTCGCAGATATTCTCGCTGCCTGGATGAACCCTAGGCTACGAGCCCAGCTGGGAGAGTCGAAATGACATCGATTGAAAATACCGGCAACGACAACCCTGTCCCAAATAACAAAATCAGTGACATTGCCATGGCTGAACAAGGCACTTCCTTGTGGAAGGATGCCTGGGCCCGGCTGAAGAAAAATAGGATGGCGCTGTTCGGCCTGGCAGTGTTAGTGCTGTTTAGTCTCATTGCCCTGCTGACCCCTTGGATTGCGCCCTATGGTTACGAACAACAGAACCTCGATTTAGGCGCTACCCCACCCTCGGCCCAGCATTGGTTGGGCACCGATATTTTTGGTCGGGACCTAATGACTCTGATTATGTATGGCGGGCGAATTTCACTTGCGGTGGGCTTTGTGGCAACCGCCGTTGCCTTGCTTATCGGGGTTACCTACGGTGCGCTTGCGGGCTATGTTGGCGGTAGAACTGATGCCGCCATGATGCGCCTAGTAGACATACTTTATGCCTTACCATTTATGATTTTTATCATATTGCTAATGGTGGTGTTTGGGCGCAATTTGTTGTTGCTGTTTTTGGCTATTGGCATGGTCGAGTGGCTGACTATGGCGCGTATTATGCGCAGTCAGGTGCAAGCCCTCAGACAGCAAGAATTTGTCGAAGCAGCCGTTTCTCTGGGCCTTGGGCCGGTGGCTATTATTCGTAAGCACTTGGTGCCCAATGCCTTGGGTCCAATTATTGTTTACACCACGCTGACCATTCCCGGGGTGATGTTGCTGGAAGCCTTTTTAAGCTTTTTGGGTTTGGGAATTCAACCACCGCAAACCTCTTGGGGCCTGTTAATTTCCTATGGTGCGGAAACCATGGAAGAGTTCCCCTGGTTGCTAATTTTCCCTGGGTTGGCACTCGCCTTAACCTTGTTTTCCCTGAACTTTTTAGGTGATGGCCTGCGCGATGCGCTCGATGTGCGTAGCTCTAAAGACTAGGCCAAGGAATAATTTATTATGTCATTATTGAATGTTCAAAATCTTAAAGTCAGCTTCCACACGCGTAACGGTGAGGTAAAAGCAGTAGACGATATCAGTTTTACTGTAGAAACCGGAAAAATCACTGCCATCATCGGTGAGTCGGGCTCTGGAAAGTCGGTTGCCTGCTACAGTCTGTTGGGCTTGATACCCATGCCACCGGGTAAAATTGAGGGTGGTAGCGCGGTGTTTGAAGGCAATGATTTATTACAGTTGTCGGAATCGGAATTACGCCATATTCGTGGCCGGGATATCGCGATGATATTCCAGGATCCGATGACCTGCCTTAATCCTTATATGACCATTGGCCATCAGCTGATGGAACCTATTGTTTATCATAAAGGAATGGCAAAAACAGAGGCCCGTCAGCACGCCATCGAGTTGTTGGAAGAAGTCGGTATACGCGATCCGCATTCAACCATCGACAGTTACCCTCACGAGTTTTCTGGTGGTATGCGGCAGCGGGTGATGATTGCAATGGCGCTTATCAATGAACCTAAATTATTGATTGCCGATGAACCCACTACCGCATTAGATGTAACCATTCAGGCACAAATTTTGAAGCTGATGGCCGATCTGCAAAAAAAGCACAGCATTGGAATAATTTTTATCAGCCACGATCTTGCCGTAGTGGCGGATATTGCAGATCAGATTATTGTGATGAAAAAAGGTAAAGTGGTAGAGCACGGTGATCGCCAAAGAATTTTCAAAAATGCGCAACATCCCTACACCCGAGCTTTATTGGCAGCTATTCCGGCGGGCACTAAGGTGGTTTCTGAGACCCAGTCCGAAGCCCTCATTTCTATCCGAAATTTAAATACCTGGTTTGGCCAGGGTAAGAATAAAGAACCAGTAAAAGCCATCAAAGATGTCAGCTTGGATATTCGTAAAGGTGAAATATTGGGCCTGGTGGGCGAGTCCGGCAGCGGTAAATCGACTCTGGGTCGGTCCATTTTAAGGTTGGTACCCATTACTTCTGGAAGCATTAGTTTTGATGGTATTGACCTCACTGAAATGGAAGGCCAGAGCTTGAAGAAAATGCGCAGTCGCATGCAAATGATTTTTCAGGATCCGTATGCCTCGTTGAACCCGCGCATGTCGGTTTATGACACCCTCGCCGAGCCTTTGCTACTGCACAAAATTGAGACCAAGAAAACCGTCGAGCAAGGGGTTCTAAAACTGATGGATGATGTCGGTTTGGCGCGTGGCTTTGTGCGCAAATATCCGCATGAGTTTTCCGGTGGTCAGCGCCAGCGTATCGCCATTGGCAGGGCGCTGGCAACCCGGCCTGAATTCATTGTTGCCGATGAGCCGGTGTCGGCACTTGATGTAACTATTCAGGCACAAATACTGGATTTAATGCTGGATTTAGGCAAAGAATATGGCCTAACCATGCTGTTTGTATCCCACGATCTGGCGGTGGTAAAACACATTGCCGACCGCATTGTAGTGTTGTACAAAGGTGAAATTGTGGAACAGGGCAGCGGTAAGGAGTTGTTCGAAAATCCGCAACAGGAATATACCCGCCAGCTGTTGCAATCGATACCCGGTAGAGCGCTGCTTGGTTAAGTTTCAAGCAATCAGAGTGGTAGCCTAGTTTACCGAAAAGTACGGGTAATAATAAGTATTAATGCTTCTAAATTTACCTCAGGCTTGCAGCGGAAAATGGACTTCAACCACAGCCCCGCCATGCGCGCGATTACGCAGCTGAATACTGCCTTTATGGGCGCTGACAATTTTATGCGATATAACCAGACCCAGACCGCTGCCGCCGGGCTTGCTGGTGGTGCCGGGTTGAAAAAGCCGCTCGCTGATGGCTTTGTCGATGCCATTGCCGTTATCGAGAATTTCAAGAACTAAATTTGTCAGAGAGTCTTTGTTGGACTCGCGGGGCTTGCTGATGATGCTACTGCGGATTTCAATTCTGGCATCAGCCTTGCCGTTGACAGCCTCAGTGGCATTGCGGATTAAATTATGCAGTAATTGTCGCAGCTGGCCGCTATTTCCGGTCATGGGTTGGGCACCAGCTGCCAGCTGAAAGCGGATGAGATCCGGCCGCTGCGGATCAGCATACATGCCGGCAACTTCCCGAATCAAGGCATCGAGATTGAGCTTTGCCAACCCCTGGCTGAGGCCAACATTGGTGGCTGTATCTTGAGCGTAATCGCCAAAATCATCGACCAGATCCTTGAGCGCATCCACCTGGTTGACAATGGTATCAGTGGCGCGCTGAAGCATCGCCCGATCTTTTTCATCCAGCTTGCTCGCCAGCTTATATTGTAGGCGTTCGGCGGACAGGCGGATTGGAGTCAGCGGGTTTTTTACCTCGTGCGCCATCCTTCTGGCGGCCTCTGCCCATGCGGCTTCTCGTTGGGCCTGATCGAGTACTGTTACATCATCAAATACCACCACCAGGCCCGCGACTGCGTTATCGTGCTCCGGCAATAAAGAGCCACGGCACATCAATACCAACGGGCTGCCATCTCGGGTTAATTTGAGTTCTTCGCGCCAGGTATTTTCGCCCAATTCGATGGCCTTTTGAATCCGCTCGGCGAGTGGTTTTATCAGCGGGTAGCGGTTGGTAATATCAGCTAGGGTATTACTCTCAAGCTGTTGTAAGGGGATAGCCAGTATGTTGCCGCTGCTTTCATTGCTGGTAATCAGGCGACCGTCACCATCAATAGACATCACCCCGGCAGACAGTCGGCTGAGAACAGTGCGCAGGTATTCCCGCTGGCGCTGCAGGAGATCATGTGCCTGTTTGTTTTGCCGACTGGCTTGTTTCAGTTCGGTGGTCATCAGGTTGAATGAATGCACCAGAAAGCCGAGCTCATCTTGTTGTTTGCTCACAATCACGCGTTCAAGGTCGCCCCCGGCGACGGATTCGGTGGCGGCGGCCAGCTCGGAAATAGGCCGCACCATGCGTCTGGCCACATTCAATGCTGCCAGAATGGTCAGCAGAATACTGATCATCATTACCAGCGATAAAATCAGGGTAAAGCTGCGTTTAAGCGAATCGCGTAGGTAGTCAACCCTTTGAAAACGCTCATATTCTGATTGGATATTACCCGCCAGCTCGGTAAAATTTTGCGGCAGCGGATAAAGCGCTTGGATCAGATAATTAGTCCCCTCTCGCGGATAGGGTAGCTGGCTGAGCACGCGCACCTGTAAATTACCACCGCTGGTGGGTTCAGCGGCCGCATAGGTTCCGCGCTCGGTGGCTTGCAGCAGTGCGAAGTCATTTGGCCGACTGGGTACGAGTTCGTTGGGGTCGATATTGGCTGTACGGAAAATCCGCCCACGGTAGTCCATCACCGATAATTCCACCGGGCCAGAGGCACTCACCCGGCGCAGTAACTGGGTTGCCAGCTGGCTGCCCGGAGTCATATCAATTTCCCTAGCAATTTCATGCACCCGATTACGCGCCTGCAAGGTTTGCATATCCAGAAATTTTTGCCCGAGTTCAATAGAATCCGACAGTGCAGATTCCACTTTGACATCAAACCAGCCATTGATGGTTTCATTCAAAAACTGAATGGAAAATAAGAACACGATCAGTGCTGGAGGGATGGTCAGCACCAAAAAACTGCGCACCATGGTGGCGGTCAGTCGGGCGCCTGGTTTTTCTTGGCGCACCTGGCGATAGAGTTTAATTAGGCGTGCGCCGATAGATACCAACATGACTACCAGTGCAGCAATGGTGAGCACCAGCACCCAGACATAGTGTCGGGCGAAGCGGTCAGAGCCTTCTTTAACATCCGCGATCAGGAATAATGCTCCCAACAGCAGGATTAAACCGGCAGCAATCGGCAGAGTTTTAAACAGCAGGCGCCTTATTTTGTGATCTGAAACGGCCATTTATACCAGTTAGTCTCCAGTTGCCAGTCTGATGATACCAGTGAAGGCAAACGCATAGGGGCCGGCAATTTTCTGCGGTCGAGGAAGATTTTAAGCTCAACACGGTAATTTCCGGGCTCAAGTTCAGTTGGCGGTAATTCAATAGTGATCCGCCGCAGCGCTCCAAGCGCATGTCGTAGCCGCGGCCAGGTAGTGGCCTGTTTGCTGCGTAGGTCTTTTAGCTGATAACGCCGGGACAAGGGCAGATAGTGAATTTCCCAGCGTAGACCATGGTCGATAATGGTCCAGCCGAGGCGGTCATCGTTAGTAATTCTGGCAATGGCTTTGATTGGAATGCTCACGCCTTTGTTCAAGGCCTCCTCAACCGCCGGGGAAAACTTCAGTTCCACCTCGGCATAAACTTTTATGGGTTGGGTGTTTACATCAGCCTCAACAGACTTGACCTTAAAAAAAGGATCGCTTTGTTCGCCATTATTGCAGGCACCGAGTAGCAGGGTGACTGTCAGCAGCAACAGCAATCTGGCGTTGCAGAGATTCATTGATTGTTCTTTTCCAGCAGACAGTAGAAAAACCCGTCGCCATCGTTTCCGTGCTCATCCTCGCCCGGTATAATTTGGCGGCCGGTACCGGCGCTCAAACCCCAGTCGGTACTGAGCGGTAGTGTGCGGGCATTGTCGACCGTAGCCAGCCAGCGTTCAATCACCGCCTGGTTTTCCGTTGGTAACACAGAGCAGGTGACATACAGCAATTTCCCGCCGGGTTTCAGTAGTTTCCAGCAACTGCTGAGAATTTCAAATTGAATCTGTTGCACTGTGTCGATGTCAGCAGGCTGGCGACGCCAGTTGATATCCGGATGTCGACGAATAACCCCGAGGGATGAGCAAGGGGCATCGAGCAGGATACGGTCATAAGTTTGCCCGTCCCACCAGTCTGCGGGTTTGGTGGCATCCCCAGTGAGTATTTTGGCATCTAGGTTGAGGCGTTGCAGGTTTTCGCTGACCCGCTCCAGCCTTGTAGCGCTGCTGTCGAGTGCGGTGACTTCAGAAATTTTTGGCTCAAGCTCCAACAGGTGGCAGGTTTTACTGCCGGGTGCGGCACAGGCATCAAGTACCCGGTCACCGGCTTGTGGGTTAAGAATTTCCGCCGCTAGTTGAGCCGCTGAATCCTGTACTGATACTGCACCCTCACTAAAACCGGGTAAGCGATTTACGGGGCAGGCTTGTTCAAGGCGGATAGCGGCTTTGGTCCAGCCACCGGCAGTCGCAGCAATGCCTTCTGCTTGCAATTGTTTTAGGTAATCTTCACGACTGTGTTTGATCAAATTAACCCGTAGCCACATCGGTGCCTGTTGGTTATTGGCGCTTAAAATAGCCTGCCAGTGTTTTGGCCAGGCTGCTTGTAGACGCTGGATTAACCAGTCCGGGGACGACCAGCGTGCAGGGGATTGTGCTAATCCTGCTTCCAAGATTTCGCGCTGGCGTTGAAAGTTTCTTAAGACCCCATTAATCAGTGAAACCGCCCAGGGTTTACCCAGCCCACGAGCGACAGCGGCCGTTTCATGCACGGCTGCATGCGCCGGGATTTCTTCGCGCCAAAGCTGAACCAGGCCGAGCTGGATCAATAGATAGATATCTCGGTCTTTGTTTTTTAATGGTTTTTTCAACAATTTTCCGCTGAAATATTCTGTTGCCCCCAACCAGCGCAAGGTGGCGTAGGCGAGCCGCTGGGTTAGCGCCCGGTCGCGGGACTCTTCCAGTTTTGGTAGGTAGTTGGCGAGTGCAGCGTCCAGTGACATGCTCTTTTTTCCCTTCGCCGGAGAAGTGGCTAGCAGTACCCGAAGGCAGGTTAGTCGGGCGGTTTTCATAATTTGACCTGTTGTTTGCCGGCGCTTTGCCGGCTGGCATTGTAATAGTCAGCGGCACTTATTTTTTTGCCCCCGGCTTTTTGTAAGCAGCTTATTTCCAGTTGACCCACACCACAGGCAACACGGATGCCGGTTTCGCTGATGGCAAGGATAGTCCCGGGTGTTGAATCGCTAGTGGTGGCTATTATTTGCGCACTAAAGATTCGGATTCGCTCTGCATCCAACATGGCCCAGGCGACCGGCCAGGGGTCAAAAGCGCGAATGCTTCTCTCGATAACTTCAGCCGGTTGATGCCAGTCGACCTGGGCATCCGCCTTGCTTAGTTTGTGTGCGTAACTGATGCCTTGTTCGGGCTGTATCTCAGCTTGTGCTAGTTTTTCGCGATCTGCTGCGCTGAGGGTTTCCAGCAGTGCCTGGCTGCCCAATTGTGCCAGTCGGTCGTGCAGGCTGCCACCAGTTTCGTTTGCTGATATTGCAGTACTAATGCGATGCAGTACCGGGCCGGTATCGAGACCGGCATCCATTTGCATAATGCACACCCCGGTTTGTTGATCACCTGCCTGGATGGCTCGCTGGATGGGCGCGGCACCCCGCCAGCGTGGCAACAGAGAGGCATGCACATTCCAACAGCCCATGCTTGGAATATTCAGAACCTCTTGTGGGAGTATCAGTCCGTAGGCAACAACGATCAGAAGATCCAGCTTCAGGGCTTTTAATTCAGCAATCGCGTCGGTATCTCGCAGGCTTTGCGGTTGATACACCGGAACCTGATGCTGCTCGGCCAGTTGTTTAACCGGGCTCATGCTCAGCGAGCGCCCACGCCCGGCAGGACGGTCAGGCTGAGTGTAGACGGCAACCAGCTGGTATTTGCTCTGTAGCAGCGCCTGAAGGCTTTCAGCGGCAAAATCCGGGGTGCCGGCAAAGCCGATCCTCAGAGGTTTAGGTTTATTTGAATTTGTTGGCATTCGATTAAAGCTGTTTCTGCGCTTCCAGTTTGTCGGCCTTGCGTTGCTTTTCAAGTTTTTTCTGCAAGCGCTGGCGTTTAAGTGGTGACAAATAATCAACAAACAATTTGCCCTTGAGGTGATCCATTTCGTGCTGGATGCAAATAGCGAGCAGTCCGTGTGCCTCAATTTCAAAAAATTCACCCTTTTCGTTGAGGGCTTTTACTCGAATTTCTTCGGCGCGTTGAACTTCGGCGGTAAATCCGGGCACCGATAAGCAACCTTCTTCATAAGTTTGAATGCCGTCTTTGATTAAAATTTCCGGATTTATAAAAACCATTGGTTGGTCGCGCTCATCACTGACATCGAGCACCAAAAGTTGCTTGTGAATGTTGATTTGGGTAGCCGCAAGACCGATGCCAGGCGCGTCGTACATGGTTTCCAGCATATCGGCGGCGAGTTGGCGAATGCCCTCATTTACCGCCTCAACCGCTTTAGCTACGGTGCGTAAACGCGGATCCGGGAATTCAATAATGTTAAGTATTGCCATAGATTTCCAATAAACAGGTGAAGTTTTCCAGCTAACGAATTATGATGATAAGTGAGGATTATGGCTAGATGCCATGAAATAACAAGAAGCAAGCCTGATTTTATGCAGTATTTGCTCCATTTTTCCTCATTTAAACGAGCGATTTATAGGTAATTTTATCTTAACCCAACCGATCCGGGGGATTGTAAAGTGAAAAGGAATATGACTGGACTCAAATTAACTGTGCTTATTTTTGCACTGGCGTGGTTTTCAACAGTTCAAGCACAGGATGTGCAATTACGCGCCGATCATCCACAGGAGTATGTCGTTGTTAAAGGCGATACGCTATGGGATATATCGGGTAGATTTCTACAGCACCCGTGGCAATGGCCGGCTATCTGGCAGTCAAACCCACAAATTGCGGATCCGCACTGGATTTATCCCGGTGATCGGATTTCGCTAATTTATGTGGACGGGCAGCCGCAATTAGTGGTGAATCGTGTTCAACCACAAATTCGTAAGGATGCTGAACCCATCAACACCATTCCGCTGGATGTGATTGACAACATCTTGCTCAAGCCGCGGGTGATCAGTGCAGAAGAGTTTGATCAACTGCCCTACATTGTTTCCAATAATGAAGACCAGATGAATGCAGTTCGCGGCGATCGTACTTATGCCCGCGGGATAAGCGGTGATTTCGGCAAAGAGTTTGTGGTTGTCGGGCTGAGTTTTATTTATGAAGCCAAACAACTTAAGGATGGCGGTTTAGAATGGCGCAAGCAGGGCAACTCGCGCTTCGGTGGCTATGTGCCCAAACGGGACACAGGTTTTTTCAGCTCTAAAGATGCAGTGGTTGATTATGAATTGTATGAAGTTGCCCGAGTAAGGGTAGTTAAGAGCGGAGACCCGGCAATTCTTGAGGTATTAGGCGGTAAGCGCGCGATTAAACCCGGTGATCGTTTACTCCCGGTTGATGCTTTTGTGTATGAAAATAATTTTTACCCACGCGTTCTCGACCAGGTGCCGGCAGATATGCATGTGCTGAGCATTAGCGACAATGTGATGAATGCCGGGCATTTTCGGGTTGTCGCTTTGAGTGCAGGTATTTCTCAGGGCGTTAAAGCCGGCCATGTTTTCTCAGTTTTCCACCCGGGTAATGAGATAGTCGACAAGGCTAAGTATGTCAGAGGCACACCCGCCTACGATACAAGGTCTGTTAACGAGAAAGTCACCTTGCCGGATGAGTTTGTTGGTCAGTTGATGGTGTTCCGCAGTTTTAACAACATCAGCTACGGCCTGATAGTCGGCGGCCAACATAAGGCTGTCACAGGCGGTTCGCGTGAGATCAAACAAGGCGATCTGCTTAAACACGGAGATCTGCGTCTCTGAGCACGACTTTATCCGAATGGTGTATTGCGCTGCGCGCCCCGAAACTGGGGCGTGCAGATATTCTCGCAGCACTGGAGACAGGCAGTATCGCCTCAATATTTTCAAATTCCCGGCTCCCCTCGGCTACCCGGCGTTACCTTAACCAAGCAGATAATCAAACCCCTAATCAGACAAGTCATCAACAGCTTAAAGACGATCTTGACTGGTTGTCAGCCCCCGACCATCACCTGCTAACCATTGATAATCCGGACTATCCACCATTATTAAAACGCATTCCTGATCCGCCGGTGGCCTTGTGGCTGGTGGGCGACCCGATGTTATTGTGGCAGCCACAGCTTGCGGTAGTAGGCTCTAGAAACCCCACTCGCGGGGGGCTGGAAAACGCCACTGCCTTTGCCGCTTATCTCAGCCAGCAGGGTTTGTTAATGATTTCAGGTCTTGCCGACGGGATTGATGCTGCAGTACATAAGGCGGCATTGAAACAAAGCGCCACTATCGCTGTTTTAGGCACCGGTGTGGATGTGATTTATCCGGCCTGTAACCGTGCACTGGCGGCACAAATTGCGACTCAGGGTCTGCTGGTTTCCGAGTTTCCGCCGGGGACCCAAGCGCGGCCTTCACATTTTCCTTCCCGTAATAGAATTATCAGCGGGCTTTCATTGGGAACGCTGGTGGTTGAAGCTGGGTATCGCAGTGGTTCATTAATCACAGCAAGGTTGGCATCCGAGCAGGGGCGCGAAATATTTGCGATTCCGGGGTCAATCCATAACCCCATGGCGCGCGGTTGTCATCGGCTAATTCGCGATGGTGCCAAACTGGTGGAAACCGGTAAAGATGTGCTCCAGGAATTAACAGCGGTTGCTGCAGAACTGGCCGGAGAGCTGCGACAACGATTGACTGCTGAAGAAGAAAGCGAGCAGCCCTTGTATGCCGAGGAAAGCACACCCATATCTGCTAGTAATACACTGAATTCTAAGGTTTCGGGCGTGCCGGATGATCCTGAATACCAGCAATTGTGGGATTGTTTAAGCTATGATCCGCAGCATATGGATAAAATAAGTGGCGCTTGCGGATTGACACCGCAGGCTGTGTCTTCCATGCTACTCATGTTGGAGTTGAAAGGATTGGTGGAAACCCATTCTGGTGGCGCTTTCAGTCGTAAATCATAATTTTAGAGTAAAAATGAGATAATGAAAGAAAATGTACTCGAGGTGCTGATGTACCTGTTTGAAAACTATATCTACGAGCAGCCCGCGGCAGCCGATGACCGGCATTCGATGGAGGAATCACTGCATCAGGCTGGTTTTACCAATGTTGAAATTGATAAGGCCTTTCGCTGGCTTGATGTGCTGGCAGAGCAGCGTGATAGCTCGGCTGCAGTCGTCAGCAATAACCAACCCATGCGGGTCTATACCGCAGATGAACTGGATCGTTTGGATGCAGATTGTCGTGGGTTTTTGTTATATTTAGAAAACACTGCGGTGCTCGATACTCATTGCCGTGAGCTGGTTTTAGATCGTTTGCAGGCACTGGAAAACGAGGATATTGACCTCGAGGATGTGAAGTGGGTGGTGCTGATGGTACTCTTCAATCAACCCGGTCAGGAGGCAAATTTTGCTTCGATGGAAGATTTGATGTTTGACAACGAGGGGGAATACCTGCATTAATAATAAGGAACTCCTGTTTTGATAGCCGTTTTCGGCATTGTTTTTTAGTAACAGGATAAACATTGCGTACAACCGGCGGTCGTAAAGATCGTCGGTTGTCGTTTAGTTAGGCAAAAAAAGAATGGCAAAAAATCTGTTGATCGTGGAGTCGCCGGCAAAGGCGACCACCATTAATAAATATCTGGGCAAGGACTTTAAAGTGCTTGCCTCGTTCGGTCATGTGCGTGATTTGATCAAAGGCGATGGTGCAATTGAAACCGGTGCGGATTTCAAAATGCATTACCGACGGATTCCGCGTAGTAAAAAAAATATCGATGCAATAATCCGTGAAGCCAAAAAAGCGGAGGCCATTTATCTGGCAACTGATTTGGATCGCGAAGGCGAAGCCATATCCTGGCATGTGGCAGAAATCCTGCGGGATAAAAAATTACTAAAAGGTAAAAAAGTTTTTCGGGTGGTGTTTTCAGAAATCACCAAAAAAGCTATCCAGAGCGCGGTCGCCAACCCTCGCGGGCTGGATATGAACTTGGTGAATGCCCAACAGGGTCGCCGGGCACTCGATCGTCTGGTGGGTTTTAACCTTTCACCTTTGTTATGGCGCAAGGTGAATCCGGGGCTTTCAGCCGGCCGGGTACAATCGCCCGCATTACGCCTGATTGTTGAACGCGAAGCTGAAATTGAAGCTTTCGACCCGCAGGAATACTGGACCATTGAGGCCGACCTCAGCAAAGATGGTAAAGAATTTATTGCCAGTCTGGATATTCTTGACGGCAATAAAGTTAAAAAATTCGATATCAACAATGTCTCCCAAGCTAACGGCATTCGCGACCGCCTAGCACTCGCAGCCGCCGGCGATCTTAAAGTAGCGCGGATTACCCGCAGAGAAAAACAACGCCGCCCAGCACCGCCGTTTATCACTTCTACACTGCAGGTTGATGCCGCTAGAAAAATTGGTTTTACCGCACAACGCACCATGCGTACCGCACAAAAACTCTATGAAGGCGTGTCGGTAGAAGGCAGCAACGAGGGTTTGATTACCTATATGCGTACCGATTCGGTATCGTTGTCAGCCGATGCGCTCAGCGATATTCGCAAACAAATCAGCAGCCAGTATGGGGCTGAAAATGTACCGGAAAAACCCAATTATTATAAAACCAAAGCAAAAAATGCCCAAGAAGCGCATGAAGCCATCCGTGTGACTTCAGCCAGCTTGACCCCGTCCAGGGTGAGGCCATTCTTGGGTGATGACCAATTTAAACTCTATAGTTTGATTTGGCAGCGAACCATGGCATCGCAAATGATTCCCGCACTGATGCATTTGGTGGCCGCAGAATTTGATGTCAACGGCGCAACTTTTCGCGCCAGTGGTTCAACCATTGCCCGCCCCGGTTTTCTAGCAGCCTACGAAGAAAGTGTTGCCCAGGCAGAGAAGAAAGATGAAAAACGCCTGCCGGCACTAATCGAAGGTGAAGTTGTTGGTCTTGCAACGATTCGTTCAGAACAACATTTTACTTCACCGCCGCCGCGTTATTCCGAGGCCAGCTTGGTAAAAGTGCTGGAAGAATACGGTATCGGCCGTCCTTCAACTTATGCCAATATTATTTCAACCCTGGTTAACCGGGATTATGTGCTGCTCGACCGCAAACGCTTCCACCCTACCGATACCGGAATAGTAGTGGCAACCTTCCTGACTAAACATTTCGAAGATTATGTCGATTACGGATTTACCGCCCGGCTAGAAGATGCACTAGATGCGGTATCCCGCGGAGAGAAAGACTGGATACCCCTGATGAAGTCTTTCTGGGAACCCTTTATCGCGTTGGTTAAAGAAAAAGAAGAAAGTGTATCTCGCAGCGAAGCCAAAATGAAACGCTTGCTGGGCAATGTACCGCCTACTCATGTAAAAAATAAGCTGGAAAAAGAACTGGAACTATCCGTTCGGTTGGGCCGCTATGGGCCTTATGCACAGATCGGTACGCGCGAAGACTTTGAAAATACCGACGGTAAGCCGGAATTTGCCGGGCTTCGTTTTGGTCAACGCATCAGCACCATTACCTATGATGAGGCACTGGAATTGTTTAAGTTGCCACGGCAACTGGGCGACACCGCTGATGGCGAACCGGTTACTACCAATATCGGTCGTTTCGGGCCCTATATCCGCTATGGCAGTAAATTTGTATCGCTTAAAGGCGATGATGACCCTTACACCGTTGAATTACCGCGGGCATTAGAGCTGATTAAAGAAAAAATCGCTGCAGACTTAGCTAAAATTCTAAAAGTTATCAAAGACACCCCCATGGGAGAAATCCAGATTGTCAAAGGTCGCTGGGGGCCTTTTGTAACTGATGGGCACAAAAATGCCCGGCTGGGACCGAAAGATGTCGACTGGGAAGCCTTTAGCCTCGAGCAGTTGTTAAAAATGCTGGAAGCCGCGCCGGAACCCAAAGGCCGTAAAAAGAAGGCCAGCAAGAAAAAAACGGCGAAGAAAAAAACCGGGAAAAAGAAAGCTAGTAAGAAAAAACGCAGTAAGAAGAAGACTACAAGAAAGAAAGCTAGCAAAAAGAAAACCGTAGGAAAAGGCACTGCTAAAGCGACTGTATAGACCATGAGCCCATCTTTGCCTGAATTGTCGACTGAGGGGGCGGTAGACGCATTACTTGCGGGAGAGGTTATTGCATGGCCTACAGAAGCCGTCTGGGGGCTGGGTTGTGACCCGTATAATCCCAAGGCGGTAGCAAAGCTCCTAAGTATCAAACAGCGCCCGGCTGAGATGGGCTTGATTTTAATCGCTGCAGATTTCGAACAATTGCAAAATTTACTGGCGCCGGTCACGGTTTGTGAAATGGGCCGCGCACTTGGCAGTTGGCCGGGTCCGGTGAGTTGGTTGTTCCCAGTAAAACCCGATACCCCCGACTGGTTACGCGGCAAACACCAAACCCTGGCAGTGCGGGTTACCGACCATCCGTTAAGTCGGCGCTTATGCCGTATTTTTGGGGGGCCGTTAGTATCTACCAGCGCCAACCCAACAGCTTCAGTCGCGGCCACCAGCTTGGCTGAAGTTAAAAAATATTTCAGTGGCTCTGAGCTGGCAGGTTATCTCGATGGCGATCTCGGCGAGCAAAGCAAAGTCAGCGAAATTCGAGACCTCATCAGCAATACATTGATTCGTGGTTAGAGTCCCAACTAGGGCAACAAGTTAGAGCACTCATATGAGTATTGATATCGAAGCGGTAGAAAGTTACTTGCTAGGCTTGCAGGAAAGCATCTGTGATGGCCTCAGCAAAGCCGATGGCGAGGCTGGTTTTATTCTAGACAAATGGCAACGCCGGGCGGGTGATGGTAACGCTAACGCCTTGAAGGGTGGCGGGCGCACTCGGGTTATGACTCATGGTGCAGTGATTGAAAAAGCCGGGGTTAACTATTCGAGGGTTCGCGGTACCCAACTGCCGGCCTCGGCAACCGCTGCCAGACCACAACTGGCCGGGCGGTCGTTTCAAGCATTGGGTGTTTCGCTAGTCATTCATCCGCTGAATCCACATATCCCCACTTCACACGCCAATGTGCGATTTTTTATCGCCGAAAAAGTGGGTGAAGAACCGGTTTGGTGGTTTGGTGGTGGTTGGGATTTAACTCCGTATTATCCGTGCCGGGAAGATGTAATTCATTGGCACCAAACGGCTAAAACAGCCTGCGAACCCTTTGGAAAATCGGTTTATGCAAAGTATAAAAAGTGGTGTGATGACTATTTCTATCTGCCCCATCGGGATGAAACCCGAGGTGTGGGCGGATTGTTTTTTGATGACTTAAATGAAGCTGGGTTTGAGCATTGTTTTGCCTTGACCCGGGCAGTCGGCGATGCGTATTTGCCAGCTTACCTGCCGATAGTTCAACGCCGAAAGAATGACCCCTATAGTTCAGAGCAAGTCGACTTTCAGCGTTATCGCCGTGGTCGCTATGTGGAGTTCAACCTGGTCTATGATCGAGGCACTCTATTCGGCCTGCAATCGGGCGGGCGTACCGAATCTATCCTCATGTCATTACCTCCGCTCGCCGCCTGGGACTATAACTGGCAGCCTGAGCCGGGTAGTAGCGAGGAAGACCTGTATTTAAACTACCTGAAGCCGGTAGATTGGTTAGCATAGAAAGTCGTAATTATGCTAATTCTATTAAACATATAGAAACAGAGGCTTAGCCGTGATAGATAAAGAAAACTAAACTTTTTTACTTATTTGCGGAACAAATCAAAAAATCCCCGGTCATAACTACCGTCACCCCTATGTGACAAGATCCGTTAACCCTCCCTCGACGGATCGAATACGGATTTGGTCTGTCCCCCAACGACCAATCCATTTATTAACCTCGAGCCATTTTGGTTCGGGGTTTTTTTTTGGCGGGTTGATCGGGTCGGGTGACGGCTCCTGGCTTGATCTGAATCCGCAGGACTTGGTCTTCCCTCGGCCAATAACCAAGGCTATTGGTCCTCAGTCCAGCCCTGCGCCCTGCGAATCCATCTCAGCGCCATGCGCTCGCCTCCCGACCCGATCAACCCGCCCTGGATGTAGGCAGGTCGCGGGCGCAAGGATGCGCAAGAGCGATCCCTTCACGCTACCTCAGTGTAGATGAATTGTGATGCGTGGGCATTTATGCCCACGCGTTAAAAGCTAGCCAACCCAAAACCGTTCGTTAATGCGCAGCTTCCCAATTCGCGCCAAAATCAGAATCAACTTTTAACGGCACACTAAGATCCGCAGCCGACTCCATGCGCGATATGACTTCACGGGTAAAATCCTCCAGCTGATCTTCCGCCACTTCAAACACCAATTCATCATGCACCTGCATAATCATCAAGGCGTCGGGTTTTTCCATCTGCATCCATGCATCTACACTTAACATGGCGCGTTTAATAATGTCGGCAGCTGTGCCTTGCATAGGTGCGTTAATCGCCGCGCGCTCAGCAGCTTGGCGGCGCATGGGGTTGCGGGCATTGATTTCTTTTAACCACAGGCGGCGGCCGAACAGGGTTTCTACATATTCTTGTTTACGGGCCAGTTCGCGAGTTTTTTCCATGAACTCAAATACCCCGGGATAACGGGAAAAATAGGTATCGATATATTCCTGGGCTTCGCCGCGTTTAATATCCAGTTGTTTGGCTAGTCCAAAGGCCGACATACCGTACATTAAACCGAAATTGATAGCCTTGGCAGCGCGGCGCTGGTCTTGGCTGACATCATCAAGGCTAACAGCAAACACTTCCGCTGCGGTGGCGCTGTGGATATCAAGATCGTTATGAAAAGCTGCCAGCAGGGTTGTATCAGCGGACAAATGCGCCATGATGCGCAGCTCGACCTGAGAATAATCACAGGCAAGAATAACCCGGCCCGGGGGGGCAATGAAGGCTTCACGAATACGCCGACCTTCAGCGGTTCGCACTGGGATATTTTGTAGATTAGGCTCTGTGGATGACAGTCGCCCGGTAGCTGCCACGGCCTGATGGTAGCTGGTGTGTACACGGCCACTGCGTGAGTCAATGCGCTCGGGCAGGGTGTCGGTATAGGTTGACTTTAGTTTTGAAGTACTGCGGTATTCGAGAATTAAACGCGGCAACTCATAATCCTGTCCCAATTCATTCAGCACATCTTCGGCTGTGGACGGTTGTCCTTTCGGGGTTTTGCGGATAACCGGTAATTCCAGTTCTACAAATAAAATATGCTGGATCTGTTTGGGTGAAGCCAGGTTAAAGCTGTGTCCGGCGAGTTCATAAGCGCGTTGTTCTTGTTCAAGCATTTTTTTAGCCAGTTCTTGGCTTTGCACGCGGAGTAATGCGCCATCAATCAACACACCGGTAGTTTCCATTCGCGAAAGCACCGGAATCAGGGGGATTTCGATTTCCCGATAGAGTTTTTCTAGGCTGGCGAGCTTTTGCAGTTGCGGCCATAAATGTAGATGCAGTTGCAGGGTAATATCGGCATCTTCGGCGGCATAGGGTGCGGCTCTTTCAATTTCAACCTGATCAAAGGTCAGTTGGTTTTTACCCTTGCCGGCGACTTCACTGAATTTGATGGTATCCCTGCCGAGATTGCGCTTGGCCAGAGAATCCATATTATGGCGCCCGGCGGTGCTGTCGAGAATATAACTTTCCAGCATAGTGTCATGGGCAATACCGTTAAGCTCGATGCCGTGGTTGAAAAGCACATTGCGATCGTACTTTAGGTGCTGCCCGACTTTGGCTTTGCCGGGATCTTCCAGTAGCGGCTTAAAGCGTTGCAGTACTTCATCCCGATCTAACTGCTGTGGGCAGCCGGGGTAATTATGTGCCAGCGGCAGGTAGGCGGCTTCATTTGCAGTCACTGCAAAGCTAAGACCAACAATTTCCGCCTGCATATAGTTCAGGCTGGTGGTTTCGGTATCAAAGGCAAACAGTTCGGCTGATTCAAGTTTTTGCAGCCAATGCTCAAGTGTATTGCTATCAACAATGGTGGTGTAGTCGACATCTGCTGTAGCCTGTTTCGGAGGAGTTTCAGCATCCCCGCCCCGTTGCAACTCATCCACCCAGCGATGAAAGTCATAGCGCTGCAGGATTTTCAATAGGTTTTTTTCATCCACCGACTTCATCAATAAATCATTTGCACTGACATCTAGCGGGACATCAAGTTTGATGGTGGTTAACGCCTGTGACAGCGGCAACTGCGGCAAAAATTCACGCAAGTTTTCACCCACCTTACCCTTGAACTCATCCGCTTTGGCAATGATTTCATCAACACTACCATATTGCTGCAGCCACTTAACGGCGGTTTTTGGCCCTACCTTTGGAACCCCGGGAATATTGTCGGAAGTGTCGCCAACCAGTGCCAGGTAGTCAATAATTTGATCCGGGCGAACACCAAATTTTTCTACTACAGCATCTGGAGTAAGGCGTGCATTTTTCATCGTGTCCACAAGGCTCACGCTGTTATTCACCAATTGGGCAAGATCCTTATCGCCGGTAGATACAACACAGCTTAACCCTTGTTTTACCGCCGCTTCGCAAAGTGTGCCAATAACATCATCGGCCTCAACACCGCTGATTTCAAGCAGTGGAAACCCCATGGCGTTAATCAGTTCTTTCAAGCCAGTAAGTTGTTCGCGTAATTCATCGGGCATTGGCGGGCGGTTGGCTTTGTAGTTGGCATACTGCTCATGCCGGAAAGTTTTGCCTTTTGCATCAAACACAACAGCCGCTCGCTGCGGATTGGATTCTTTCAGTAATCGACGCAGCATATTCGCAACCCCGTAGATCGCGCCGGTAGGATCGCCCTGACTATTGCTCAGTGATGGCAAGGCATGAAATGCCCGGTAGAGATAGGATGAGCCATCGACCAAGTATAAAGTGTCGGAATTGTCTGCTTGAGGGGGATTGTTGCTCATGGAATATCTGCCGTGTGTGCTATTCTTAGCTTAGAAATGATTTTACCTAATAGAATTTACTGATTTTAGATTTTACCCCATTGATTTTACCCCAGAGGGCAGCTGCTATGCAGAACACTCGAAAATTAATACTATTATCTTTTGGCGCAGCTTTGTTTTTGTTGTCCGCATCGGTCCAGGCGCAGGAAAACAAAACTTTCGAAAAAGCGCCACCACCACCGCCGATTCCAGAACCTTTGCCACCTAAAGTTCGGGGAAATGAAGAACCACCCGTCGTTAGCATTCGTACTGAGGAAGGTAAAACCATTGAGGAATACCGGCAAAACGGCAAGCTTTATATGGTTAAAATCACACCGATGAAAGGCGTTTCCTACTATTACATGGATCTGGACGGCGATGGTAGACTGGAATTGCAACCGCATGAAGACGGGCTTAACCCTATTGCTCCGGCAATGTGGAAGCTTAAAGAGTGGTAGTTGCCCTCTAGCGTGTCACTGTAGGAATGGAGATTTTAGCCAGCATAATTAACAAAATTGGCCGTAGTGTTGCTTGGCTCGTGCTAGCAATGGTGCTGTTGATTTTTCTCATTGTGCTTGGTCGCTATGTATTTAATGCTGGCTCGATAGCGGCGCAGGAAGCTGCCACATACTTGCATGCCATGGTATTTATGCTGGCGGCAGCCTGGACGCTTTCTGAAGACGGGCATGTGCGCGTGGATATTTTTTATCGCAATGCCAGTCTCCGCCATAAAGCCTGGGTTAATTTTTTGGGTAGTCTGGTTTTTCTACTGCCTTTCGCCATCTTTATATTAGTCATTAGCTGGAATTATGTAGCTGCTTCCTGGGCCGTGTTTGAAGGTTCGCGTGAAGCGGGCGGCTTGCCGCTGGTGTGGCTACTTAAATCATTAATTCCACTGTTTGCTGTGCTGATGATCAGCCAGGGTTTGTTGCTCGCGTTAAAATCGTTGGCCCAAATTCGCACCTCTACCCCTTGAGTAGCTGTGATTCGGCATCTTTCAATACGAATATAGCCCCCTTATGTTTGTTCCAGCGCAAGGTCTATGCTGTCGGTGTTTTGTTGGTTTAGCGGCCGGATTAGCTGGATGATGATCCAGATTTCCCAGAGCATAAAAACGCCCAGTGCTGCCCGTTCCGCCAAACCCAGCATCACGCCGTTATCTTCGGCAAGCAGGAACCACACCACAGCCAGCGCTGAAATAATTGCGAGTGACAATGAAATGTATTTTTGTTGCTGCCAATGGTGATTGCGATCCCGGGCAAAGGCTACTGAAAATATAAAAAAGGATATAAGTTCGAGCACAAATGCGCCGCTGGCCAGAGTTCTGTGAATTCGCCCACTTAGTGTGATCGCTGCGCCAATGGGGTCAATCGGAAATATCGCGGTTAGCAAAATACCAACCGCGGCTGCTGCAAACAGGCTGACTGCCCAGTCGCGTAAGCGCCCGGGCTGTAGCACTGCCCGCAATCCAAAAGCCAGTGCCAAGTTACCCAGGCCATGCACAAAAGCACCAAAACCGAATAACCAGCCCTGCGGCTCATTCGCCAGATAGCTGACATAATCATCTACCCAGTTTATCTCAGCGCTGAGTATGTGCAGCACTGAGATTGACAGCAGAAATGTACTAAGCCCGACTAGGGCGATCAGTCCGAGATAGCGTTGCATTATTCTGAGTGACCAGGCGGCATACCATGTTGGCGGTGTTGGTGAAGGTACTGTTGTGGCTCCGCATCGAATGCCTGGCGACATGATTGGGCACAAAAATAGTAAGTTTTGCCCTCGTGTTCGCTGGTATCAGCGGCGGTTAGATAGCTCACTTCCATTCCACAAACAGGGTCTTTATAACTTCTCTCATGACTCGCTCTTTTCATTGCATTGCTCCTCGGGCGTCATCGCCCCAGCGTTTATGTACGAAGTTGTAAATCGGAACATAGACTATTCCGATGTAAAAACCCCACAGAAAGCTTTCAATCAAACCAAGCAGGAAACTCCACCATGTCAACCATTTGAATCCCGGTAATACCATTTCAAGAAATGCGTGCATGTGCACAGCCTGTGGTGTAAGCAGTCCCCAAGTGACGCAAATAATAAAAGACACTGCAGTGGTTAAACCGAGTGACCAAGATATAATTTTCCAGTTCAACATGATTCACATCCTCCTTTTAATGTTGTCATCAGACTGTTTACTAACGACAGGCTTGTGTTTATGGGAGCCGTGGGATTTGCCATGCCCGTGTCCGAAAAAGTGCATTCCGACACATGCCAGCAAAATTAAAATAATAAAAGCATTACCAATTAACCAATCCATAATTTTGTTCCTCCAAATAGTGACTGTAGTTATCCGGGTAATCGGGTAACCAAAAAATTCGTCAGATCAGGAGGGTTTCAAATCAGATAGGATTGATATAGGTCAATAATGGCAGGCCCGGGGGGGAAACTCTCGGGAGATGTGGCCTGTAAAAAAGCCTTAAGGTCAAAATGGCTTTTGACAAGGTGTGTGGTATTTGAGGTTAATACCTCAAGCTTTTCAGCATGGGTTTTTAGTTCAAATGCTGCGGCGCTATCCAAGCTAACAACAGCAATCGATTGAGAACACATTTGGCCTGTAAGACAATTACAGTCTTGGCAGTCGAATGCAGGGCTTTGGCATGTCCTAGCGGTATCAGTGTTGTGCTCGATATGGATTGTTTGAGTAGTCCTCGAATCGGAATAACCGGAATCGGCCGGGTCGATCGAAGCAGCCATCACACAAGATTGAGCCAGCACGGAAAGCCATACAATAGACAAAAACAGGCCGATGTACCGTCGCCAGGGTTTTAAAGTCTTAAATTGTGTGGCTCGTTGTTTCATAAGGTAGAAAATTTCTCCTGCTACTCGAACAATCAGACCGTTAGAAGATAAATAAGTTCTGCTTTATGTGCCTGAAACAAAGATCTGCTTGACCTGGATCAAGCAGATCTTTGTTTCAGGCGGATATGGCAGGCGTGTGTGACATAAACAGAATAGTCAACATAAGCAGATGACTGATATATTTGATGCCGTGAACATTAAATATATTCATTGGTACACGCAAATGGCGGTAGTTTTTTCGGATAGTGGGTGGAGCGTGCAGTATAGAACACTTCATCAAACGCGGTTATAAAAAGGTAACTATATGCTATGATTATGAAGTGAGTTTTTCCTCTGGGAAATCTAATGTTGTACTAACGAATATTAATTTATTCAATAGGTAAAAGGAAATAATAATGTCGAAAGATTCTCCTAACCTTGCGTTAAAGTACGCTGTTATTGGGTTTTTCGCTGGCATTGCCGGGGCCTTTATCTCTCAGCAGATGGGCTATCACGACGGCGGTTTGAACAACTATTTTACCTACGCAGCCGGAGCGGCTTTTGGCGGTGCCATTGGTGGTATGATTCGCAAGCGTCAGGGTAAGGTCAGTTAGTTTTCAGAGCAATTATTTCAGAGTTCATTTTTCAAAAAAAACACCAAAAAATTACCGGCTGTGGTGGTTTTATGAATATTATTCCGGTATCAGAGGCAGGTTCCATTAGCCAAAGCTAGAGGTGAGTTTATGTCCAAAATCACAGAAGCACTTTGCGCGGATGAAGCGCTGAAGGCACAAAAACTGGTGCGTAAGCTGATCGCTGAGCACACTTCGCCATGGCAACAACCGGACCTTCAGGAATATTGCAGAATGCGCTGGACCAGTCGATTTTTGACGGCAGCGGAACAAAACAAAAAAGCCATGGGTGCGTCAGGGCGACGGGCAAAAAAGGAACCGCGCGAGGCATTACTACGGCGCTTTTTAAGTGGCCACGACTTTGATGTGCCGCTCTACGATGCACCTCTGAAACGGGTTAAAACCGATGTGACTTTTTTGTTCGTACCGGGCATGCTCAATGGAATGCTGCCGGTACGCGCCTTTGTGCCCGCGATGGAGACAGTTGCAGCCCAGACTGGCATTCGTTTTTTGCGCGCTGATGTGCATCCACTTGCGCCACCTGATGCCAACTCTGTCGATATTGTGCGTGCGATAGAAGAAGGTATTGGCTTGGACTCCGGTGGCAGATTGATCCCCAAAGTGCAACGCCAGCCGGTAGCCGGAAAGATTGTGCTCATGGGTTATTCCAAAGGCATGCCCGATATCACCGCATTTTTGGTGAATTACCCAAAACTGGCTGAGCGCGTTGTGGCGGTGGTCAGTTGGGCGGGTGCCAATGGTGGTGCATATGCTGCCGATAGCGCGCCGACCGAGCTGTTGTCTATGGTCGAGGTCAGTGATCACAAACAACTGCAAACTTTGCTGCATTTGGTCGGGATGGTACCCCTTGCGGGCAATTACAAGCCCCTGCGCCGGTCCGAAGAAGCCCGACCGGGTGCGTGCTTTGCAGCACTGCAGACTGCTGCACGGGAGGCTTTTTGGAAGGCGCACAGCACAACTCTAGATAACCTTGGTATCCCGTTTTTCACTTTTGCTGGCTGCGAGTCACCCCTGAGCGTGCCCTGGTTCCAACTTAAAGACAGTTTGTCCTTGCTGACCCACTCAGCGGAAAACGATATGCAGCTTACCCGGGCGCAAGCTAATGTGCCCTTGGCAAATCGGGTCGAGATGCCCTTGCTGCACGGGCATCACTGGGATCTTTCATATCCTGCATTTCCGATGGTCTGGAGCGGCGGCTCGCGTAAGCTTTCCCACCCTTTCCCCAAGTCCGCCGCACTCAGTGCGCATGTTGGGCTACTGGCTGATCTGGGCTTGTGGTGATTTAGCTGGCTGCTGCCCACCAAATTCAATTTTTCTGGCGAAGCTTTGATCGCAGGTCACTCAGCACGGCCTGAGTTTCAGGCGACTTACCTGTCCATAAAGTAAACGCCAATGCGGCTTGTTCTACCAGCATTCCAAGACCATCACGGTAGCGGATACCATTGTTGTTACACCAGGTTTTTAGTGGTTCAGCAGCCGTGCCGTAATTGAGGTCATACAAAAGGGCATCGGGGTTAAATAACTCCGGGAATAACTCTGGGTGTTTGCCCTGATGGCCGATGGAAGTGGCGTTCACCAGCAAGTCAAACTTTGGCAGGTCTGGTTGGTGCAGTTGTTTCAGACTAACACTACGAAAGTTTGGGTTTAGTTGCTGCCGAAGTAAGTCGGCGGCTTTCTCCGGGCTACGGTTGGCGATAACCAGTGTATCTGGAGATTGCGCAAGAATAACCGGAGTGATACCGGCTGCCGCACCGCCGGCTCCAATAATTGCAACAGACTTACCCTTGATGCTTGTATCTGTACGGTCAAGATCTTTCAGCCAACCGAGACCATCGGTGTTATCCGCAAAAACCCCATGTTGCTGGAAAACTAAAGTATTGGCGGCACCAGCAGTGGCAGCGGCAGTTGACAATGTATCGGCTATATTGTGTGCCGGGACTTTTAACGGCACGGTAATATTGCAGCCGCGAGCACCGCTTGATCGTAACTGCTCTAACTGCTCTGAAAAGTTTTCCTCAGTGGCAAGAATCAGTTCGTAGTCGAGCTTTAGCCCGCATTGATCGGCAAAAGCCTGATGGATTGCCGGCGACAGGCTATGTGCTACCGGGTTGCCGAAAAGGGCTAGATGCAGCGCTTCCAAGTACTAATCAGTCCTGTTGTAACCAGCGGGCAGCATCGAGTGCAAAATAAGTGAGGATGGCATCCGCTCCGGCGCGTTTAAATGCCAGCAGACTTTCCATTACTACGGCCTTTTCATCCAGCCAGCCGTTTTGCGCTGCGGCTTTAAGCATCGCGTATTCACCGCTGACTTGATACACAAAAGTCGGTTTTTCGAAGGTGTCTTTTACCCGATAAAGCACATCCAGATAGGGCATGCCGGGTTTAACCATTACCATGTCAGCGCCTTCTGTCAGGTCCAGTTCAACTTCAGCTAGGGCTTCATCGCTATTGGCCGGATCCATCTGGTAGGAGTATTTGTTGCCAGTCCCTAAATTACTGGCAGAACCAACCGCATCACGGAAGGGCCCATAAAAACTGGAAGCATATTTTGCCGAGTAGGCAAGTATTTTGGTATTGGAGTAACCAGCGGCTTCCAGTGCTTCACGGATTGCGCCGACACGACCGTCCATCATATCGGAGGGTGCAACAATATCAGCGCCGGCTTCAGCATGTGAGAGCGCTTGTTTTACCAGCACCTCAATGGTTTCATCATTGAGTACATAACCGCTGTCATCAATCAAACCATCCTGTCCGTGGGATGTAAAGGGATCGAGGGCGACATCGGTAATGACCCCCAGATCTGGAAGTTTTTGTTTCAGGGCGCGAACCGCTCGTTGGGCAATACCTTGCGGGTCGTATGCGGCCTTGGCATCCAGGCTTTTCGCCTCTGCAGGTGTAACGGGAAATAACGCTAAAGCTGGGATTCCCAGTTTGACTGCATCTGCAGCAGTTTCCAGTAACACATCTATTGACTGGCGGTAGACACCAGGCATGGAAGGAATCTCTTCTTTCTTATTATCACCCTCAAGCACAAACAGTGGATAAATTAAATCATTGGCCGTGAGTTGATGTTCACGCATTAGGCGGCGAGAGAATTCATCCCTGCGCATGCGTCTGGGGCGGTGTGTTCTTGCAGCCATGCTGGTCTCCGTTGGAGTTGTATTAATTTGATATGTTCAGAGTATTTTAGTTTGCCGCTGCGTGTTTGTCGCTATATGAACAATAATTAACTCAGGTTTGGCATTTTGAACAATAAAAACTGGCCCGCTGGCCAATAACTTTTATTTTAATTTTTGCCGAACAGGCCACACAATCCTGGCCTTCGCGCCCGTAAACCAGTAATTCCTGAGCAAAGTAACCGGGTTGGCCATCGCTGTTACTGAAATCCTGCAAGGTGGTGCCGCCCTGAGCAATGGCTTCTGCCAGCACTTCGCGAATGGTTTGGCTGAGGCGTTGGTAGCGTTGTCGGGAAATCCTACCGGCCTGTCGTTGCGGCAAAATACCGGCGCGGAATAGTGATTCTGAAGCATAGATATTGCCGACACCAACAACGATATGCCCATTCATTATGAATGCCTTAACCGCTTGTTTACGACCGCGCGACTGTCGCCATAGGTGGTCATCATCGAAGGCGGTCTCTAGTGGCTCCGGCCCTAGCTTGCTGAGCAGTGGGTGGGTTTCTATTTTTTCAGTCCACCAGAGCACTGCACCAAAACGGCGTGGGTCGTGCAAGCGCAGAAGTTTGCCACTGCTGAGGGCGATATCGATATGGTCATGTTTTTCTGGCTGTTGGTGATTATCAACCAACCGCAGGCTGCCGGACATGCCTAGGTGGATGAGAATAGTACCGGTATCGGTTTTGATCAGCAGGTACTTACCCCGCCGAGTAACCGCATGAATGGTCTGGCCTGTGGCGGTGCTTAACTCGGCAGGTATTGGCCAGCGTAATTTTGGCTGACGGACTTCCACGGCGCTGATGGTTTGGCCCAGCAGGTGTGGACGGATACCGCGGCAGGTAGTTTCAACTTCCGGCAGCTCAGGCATTGGAGGATCGCTCGCTGATTGTAGATGCAACGGCTATAAAAAAACCCGCCAGTCGGCAGGTTTTTTTAGAACAGCGGTAAACCATCAAGCTAGATTTACTTGATTTTGGCTTCCTTATAGATGACATGCTTACGCACCCGTGGGTCGTATTTTTTGTATTCCATCTTTTCAGGGGTGTTCTTTTTGTTTTTGTCGGTAGTGTAATAATGACCGGTACCGGCTGAAGACACTAATTTAATTTTATCACGCATAATTGTATTCTCCTAATTAACCGGAATTTAGAACTTTTCACCGCGGGAACGCAGATCTACAAGCACGGCATCAATGCCTTTCTTGTCGATAATACGCAAACCTTTAGTAGTAATACGCAGTTTAACCCAACGCTTCTCAGACTCTACCCAAAAGCGGTGGCTTTGAAGGTTAGGGAGAAACCGACGCCGGGTTCTATTGTTAGCGTGGGATACATTGTTGCCCGTTGCGGGGCGCTTACCTGTTACCTGGCATACTCTGGCCATCGGAATTTCCTTACAAAAAATTAAATCTGAAAAAAGTAAAAACGAGCCGCACTTTATAACCGATATTGCAGTTGAATGCAAGAAATTTCAATAATATTGTTGATAAAACTGAGATATCTGCGAGAATCTACAACTTTTGCCGGCTGCGGCGAATAAGCGCTCATTATAATCGATTTTTGCCGCATAAGTCGCTTATAAATTGCTTATAAAATCCCGCGCTCCGCTAATGACACCGGTCTGCCGTCACCAATCACAAAATGATCCAGCAAACGGATGTCCAGCAAGGCCAGAGCATCGCGTAGGCGGCGGGTAATGGCCTCATCTGCGCTACTGGGTTCAGATACCCCCGATGGGTGGTTGTGGGCAACAATGATAGCTGCAGCATTGTGTCTAAGCGCGTGTTCGGCCACTACCCGCGGGTAAACCGCAGCCCCGTCGATGGTGCCCTTAAAAAGTTCCTCATGGCAAATAACCCGGTGGCGGTTATCTAGATAAAGGGCAATGAAAACTTCACGTCGGCGGTCACGCAGCAGACTAATTAGGTAGTTGCGAGTGTTTTCGGGGTCGGATAAGGCAGCTTTGCGTTGTAGTTGTTCTTTAAGGTAGCGCTGGTTGAGTTCGGTAATAGCTGATAATTGGGCAAACTTTGCCGGGCCAATGCCGCGAATGCGGGTAAGTCGGGATTCATTACTGTTAAACAAGGGTCGCAAACCCCCCAGGCTATCGAGCATCTCGCTGGCAAGCTCTAGTGCACTAACACCGGCAAGACCGGTGCGTAGGAAGATGGCTAATAGTTCAGCATCGGAAAGAGAAGCCGCCCCTGAAGCCAATAGTTTTTCGCGTGGTTGTAGTTGCTCTGGCCAGTCTTTAATACTCATTGGTTTTTGCCTGTGTTTTGATGGTGTTAATTGTCGGAAATTTGTGGTTGCAGGCAAAGGGGGCAATCATCGTGCTGGTATGTAGTCTATAATCTTTAAATCAGGTAGGTTGCAGAACAGGGATGTTAGTCTTGAATCAAATACAATTAAAAATAATAGACCCGCGCATTGGTGCAGAAATTGCACTGCCGGAGTATGCCACTAGTGGCTCTGCCGGGATGGACTTGCGCGCCTGTGTGAGTGCAGCCCTGCTGCTGGCACCGGGAGAAACTACGCTGATTCCCACCGGACTGGCAATCCATGTAGCAGACCTGCAACTGGCCGCTATAATTTTGCCGCGATCCGGATTAGGGCATAAACATGGCATCGTCTTAGGCAATTTGGTGGGTTTGATCGACAGCGACTACCAGGGGCAGTTATTTGTTTCCTGCTGGAATCGTGGCACTAAACCATTCACTATTGAGGTGGGTGAGCGTATTGCCCAGCTTGTATTTGTCCCGGTAGTTCAGGCAAAATGGGAAGTTGTCACTGAGTTCGACACCAGTCACAGGGGTGAAGGTGGTTTCGGGCATACGGGTAAGCAGTAGTTCTGGGGAAATTAATGGCGCTTGAACAAAAATCAATCAATAAAGAAGGGCTACCTAAAGCTTGGCAGCGATTTGTGAAAAAACATAACTTCAAGCCACCTCCGCTGCCTCGCTGGCTGGCGTATGTTTTCTTTGGCCTAGGCTTGCTGCTGCTGTTGCTGGGTGGTTTAGTATATTACCAGAGTATGGTGATTGAGTCTGAGCACCGGGCTCTGGTCCGTGCGGCGGAAGGTGTGCATAAGGACTCTGAAACCACGGTACGCCGACTGCAATCAATTTTGCGTTCTCCCTCGGCCATCGAAAGCGCGCGCGCGCGGGTAAATAAAGAAATTGATTACCGCACATTGTTGACGGCATTGCGAGAAACCGACAAAAGCATTGTCGATGTACGAACTTTTGACGCAGACTTGCTGGAAAAACCGGTCAAATCTCTTGCCAATTCAATTTACCCTCAGGAATATGTGATTTACGATATGTTGCTGGAGGCAGACAATAGCGGCACCGCAGCGATTCAGGTACTGCAGGATGACGGTCGAAATTTGGTGGTTGGTGTCACCAAGCTGAAAGATGAGAAGGGGGATATAGGCTATTTGCTGGTTAGCTGGAAGGCCGAGGAGTTCTTCGAGCGCATTGATGCTGTCGGCACAGTGAAGGGCTTTTTGAGTTTGCAGCAGTCTGCTGGAGCTAGTCACTTTGTCAGTCTGGAGTCTATTGGTAGAGCGCCTGAAGGTTGGGTTGGTGCCGACCGTAAGGCTGTTCGAGGTTCACTTTTTTATATCAGCTGGTCACAACCGCCCCTGCCAGGGTTGGAGTCTTCAAAAAACGCCAAATTATTGCTGTTGCTGGGATTATTGATTTTTGTTATTGGCTGGTTACGGAAACCTGAGGCACGAGTAATTGATGAGTCTACGCCTGAGCTTGTTGCTGATACAAAAAAACAAAACGAACTAGTACTCCCCGATACTGAAAAACAACGCGAAGCTGAAGAAATGGCTAGCTTTAATAGTCAGCAGCTGGACGTCGAAAATCCAGCCCCAGGGGCTGAGTCAGAGCCTGAACTTGAACCTGAACCTGAACTATATCAAGAATTACACCAACCGACCCCTGTTGCCAAGATTCCTGAGGTTGAACTACACCAGCGGGTCAAGCCGGTCGCGAGCATATTCAAGGCTTATGATATTCGTGGCATCGTCAATGAAACCCTGACTGAGGATGCGGCCTGGTTTATTGGTCGGGCAGTCGGTACGGTAGCTGTTAGGCGAGAGGCTGGCCCGGTTGTGGTCGCCCGTGATGGCAGAATTTCAGGCCCGGTATTAACCAAAGCCCTAAAACGGGGGATGTTGAGTACCGGCTGTGATGTTATTGAAATCGGAATGGTGCCCACCGGGGTGCTGTATTATGCCGCAGCTGAATTTGGCTCCGGTTCTGGAGTTATGGTCACAGGCAGTCATAACCCACCTGAATATAATGGCTTGAAAATGGTAATCGGTGGGGTAACACTGGCCAGTGAGGAGATTCAAAACCTCTATCGAATGATAGCCGAGGATGACTTTGATGATGGTGTTGGTGTAACCAGAACTGAAGGTGTGTTGTCGCATTATCAGGAACGAATATCTACTGATATTCAATTGGCAAGGCCATTGAAAATAGTAGCCGATTGCGGCAACGGAGTGGGCGGCGTGAATGCGGTTTCCGTATTGCAATCAATTGGCGCGGAAGTCGCAGCCCTTTATGATGATGTTGACGGTACTTTCCCAAACCACCACCCAGATCCCAGTGTACCGGAGAATCTCGAAGACTTAATCAAAGCGGTGAAGGGCACAAATGCCGATCTTGGTGTTGCCTTCGATGGCGATGCCGATCGCCTTGGGGTTGTTACACCTTCCGGCGAAATAATTTATTCCGATCGACTAATGATTCTGTTTGTTCAGGATATTCTTTCGCGAAATCCCGGTGCTACCATCATTTATGATGTGAAGTGCTCTCGGCATTTGACCGACGCGATTCGGGAAGCAGGCGGAGTTCCGCTGATGTGGAAAACAGGGCACTCGTTTATTAAGAATAAAATGCGGGAAATGAAGTCTCCCTTTGCCGGGGAAATGTCGGGGCACTTTTTCTTTAAGGAACGCTGGTATGGCGTCGATGATGGCATTTATGCCGCCTGTCGTTTGCTGGAAATACTGGCCTGGAAAAATGAGTCGCCGGAAGAAGTGCTGAGCGCCTTACCTCACGGTGTTAGCACGCCTGAACTCAAGGTTGAAATGGCTGAAGGCGAGAACCATACCTTTGTTGACCTGCTACAGGATCGTGCCCATTTTGATGATGCAGAAATCAATACCATTGACGGCTTACGGGTAGACTTTGACGATGGTTGGGGTCTGGTCAGGGCATCTAACACCACGCCAATATTGGTGCTGCGCTTTGATGCTGATACTGAAGAGGCCTTGCATCGCATCCAAAATGCTTTCCGCGATTTAATCATGTCATTGCGGCCGGATTTAGAACTGCCGTTTTAATTACGGAGCAGACTGATGGCTGAAATTCTGCTGTTCAATAAACCTTATGGGGTGCTCAGCCAGTTTACCGACACTGAGGATCGGCCGACACTGGCGCAGTGGATCAATCGCCCGGGGTTCTACCTTGCAGGGCGTTTAGATCGTGATAGTGAAGGCTTGGTAGTGCTGACCAATGATGGCGCATTACAACAACGGATCAGCCATCCCCGTTACAAAAAAGAAAAGACCTACCTACTGCAAGTAGAGGGCGTGCCAACGGCCCGGGCTTTGCAGCAACTAGCGGATGGTGTACACCTTAAAGATGGCCGAACAGGTCGTGCCGGGGTGCGTTTATTGGCGCGTAAGCCGGCCTGGCTTTGGCCCCGACAACCGCCAATCAGGCAACGCCGGAAAATACCGGTCAGCTGGATAGAGTTGGTAATCAGCGAGGGAAAAAATCGTCAGGTCAGGAGAATGACAGCCGTTGTTGGCCTGCCAACACTGCGTTTGATCCGAACATCGATTGGTGATTGGCAACTGAACAAACTCCAGCCGGGTGAGCTACAGAGCTTGGAGATTAAAGCTTAGGTTTAATAGGCACATTCCTCAAAAACCGGATCAACCGATTCATTCCAATCGGAATAAAATAGTCGCCGCTTTCGTTCCGCCGGTGAAATCCGGGTGGTGGCAACAATTTGCAGCGGCTCAAGAAAGCCTGCTTCGTTATCACCAATGGCATTCAGGCGTGCGCGGGAAGTTAAACCCTGATGTGCTATTGCCAGTACATCTTTGGCAATATCAGCAATTATGCGCCCCTTAAACTCTGCTTCCAAACCACGCTTTGCAACCATCAGACGCATATCAACATGATCTTGGGTGGTCCAGTCACGACAGAGATCCCAAGCGGCATCCAGACAGTGCTGGTCATACAACAAACCAACCCAGAAGGCCGGCAGCGCGCACAGTCGGCGCCAGGGCCCGCCATCGGCACCGCGCATTTCGAGGAATTTTTTCAGCCGAACTTCCGGAAAAGCTGTGGTCATGTGGTCTTCCCAGTCACGAATGGTAGGTAGTTCGCCAGGTAAAATCGACAATTTACCCTGCAGGAAATCGCGGAAGGACAAACCCGAAGCGTCAAGGTAAGTACCGTTGCGATACACAAAATACATCGGCACATCCAGCATATAGTCTACATAACGCTCAAAGCCCATGCCTGACTCGAATATAAACGGCAGAGTGCCAGTGCGGTCTGGGTCGGTATCGGTCCAGATATGCGCGCGGTAACTTTGATAACCGCTGTCTTTGCCATCAACAAAGGGTGAATTCGCGAATAAGGCAGTGGCAATTGGCTGTAAGGCCAAGGATGTGCGAAATTTTTGCACCATATCAGCTTCGGATGAGTAGTCCAGGTTTACCTGCACGGTGCAGGTCCGCTTCATCATGTCGATCCCAAGATTGCCACGCTTGGGCATATAGTCACGCATAATTTGATAACGGCCTTTGGGCATCCAGGGAATATCTTCGCGGCTCCATTTAGGCTGAAAACCCATCCCCAGAAAGCCAATATCCAGTGGTTCGCAAACCGAGCGAACATGCTCAAGGTGGGCGTTAACTTCCCGGCAGGTCGCGTGGATATCATCCAGCAGACCGCCGGAAAGCTCCAGTTGCCCGCCCGGCTCAAGCGTAATTGAGCAACCATCATCCATCATTAGGGCAATGATGTTGCCGTCCTCGTAAACCGGATTCCAGCCCCTTCCGGAAAGCCCTTCCAGAACAACCTTTATACCGCGCGAACCGGCATAGGCCAGCGGTTTTAAATCATCACGGGTAAAACCGAATTTTTCGTGTTCGGTACCCATTCGCCAGTCGGATTTTAGCTTGTTTCCGGATTCCAGGTAGGCTGTGAAGATTCGTGCATCACTAATAGGCTGATTTTTGTCCAAGTTGACTCTCTTTGGTATGTATTCAGATGTACACTAGGATACATCATTCCAATTCATGAAGAAAAAATTTAATCTGATGCGCTTGCCATTCTTAGTTATCTTACTACTGCTGAATTTCAGTGTGTCCGCTGGCGAAAAGCTGGTGCGTGGTCTTGGCCCGGAACCGGACTCTCTCGATATTCATTTAGCCCAAGGGGTATCGGCACTGAATGTGCTTCGGGATATTCGAGAAGGCTTGATGACCCTCTCGGCGGCGGGGCAACCAGTAAACGGTGTGGCGGAATCTATTGATATGCAGGCGGATGATCGACTGGCTATCGTTCACTTGAAGCAAAACTTGAACTGGTCTGATGGTTCACCGCTAAGAGCGGCAGATTTTGTTCGCGGCTGGCAGCGCGCGGTAGCTCCAACAACGGCTGCAGCGAATGCAGTGCTATTGGACTCGGTGGTCAATGCTAAGGCTATTCGCTTGGGCACGCAAGCCATTGACAGCTTGGGTATTCGCGCGCTGGATGAATACACCCTGGAAATCCGACTCAATCGGAAATTGCCCTGGCTAAACTGGCTGCTGGCACATCCTCTGACCTATCCCTTGGCCGATTCGTTAACAGAAAAAACTGAGGCAGTAGGTAATGCGGGCCATCGTAATGGGCCCTTTAATGGCGCCTATTCCTTAACCTCATGGACACCAAATGATCGTTTGGTGTTAATTCGTAATCCGCATTTTCATAGTCGTGAAAGTGTGGCACTTGAACGGATCGAGTATATTCCCATTCCGAATCCAAACACAGAATTAAACCGCTTCCGGGCCGGCGAGCTACACATGACGGAAACCATTCCCCCCGCTCGTTTTAACTGGTTGAAAGAAAACTATGCCGATGAACTAAAAGTTTATCCTTACCTAGGCACCTTCTTTTTGGGTTTGAATTTACGCCAGCCCCCACTGGCTGGAAATACGAATTTACGTCGCGCGCTGCTGTTGGCGATAGATCGCGATAAACTCACAGCACTGGTATTGGCTGCGGGAGAAAAGCCCGCTTTTTCGTTGGTCCCTCCAGGTCTCGGCGAATATCAACAACAATACCCGGGTGGCGCAGGCCAGCAGCAGGCAGCGCGTGAAACAACCGCGGTGGCATTATATCGGCAGGCAGGTTACAGCAAGGAAAATCCCTTGCATCTTGAGCTGCGAATTAATTCATCCTCAACCCATCGACGCATGGCGCTGGCGGTATCTGCCATGTGGAAACAAAACCTGGGTGTGGTAACCCGGATTGTGCATGAAGAATGGAAAGTATTTGTAAATAACCGCAACCAGGCTGTGATTACTGAAGTTTTCCGTGGTGGCTGGATTGGTGACTTCCCAGACCCGGTAACTTTCCTGTCGTTGTTCATCAGTGATAATGTGCAAAATTGGTCGGGCTATGAATCGCTGCGGTTTAATAATTTAATGGCGCTGGCAGAAGACCAGGCCAATCCTAAACAGCGCTTGCAGTTGCTGCAACAGGCAGAGAAACAATTATTGGATGATGTCCCAATGATCCCTTTGTATTACTATGTCTCCAGACATTTAGTGGATCAACGCGTGAGCGGTTATAGCGACAACACTCTGGATATACATTTATCTCGTTACCTCGATTTAGAGCAGCGCTGATGACATTCGCCTGCTCAAAGCGGATCTGGCTGGTGATGCTTCTCAGTGTGCTTGTTGTTGCCTGTGGGAAATCGACGGATGATGATCAGGCGCCGCTGTTTTCCGATGGTGATGAAAAAGCTGCCAATAGCCTAGTTTTACGGCGCGGCAATGGCGAGGAGCCGCAAACGTTGGATCCCCACCGGGCGACCGGTGTGCCCTCAGCGAATATACTCAGAGACCTGTTTGAAGGCCTCACTACTGAAACGGCAGACGGCAATATTATCCCCGGAGCCGCGCATCGCTGGAATATATCCGCGGACGGCCTGACCTATACCTTTTACCTAGATCCATTGGGGCGCTGGTCCAACGGTGACCCGGTAACCGCGGGTGATTTTGTATTTAGCTTACGCCGCAGTGTTACCCCGGAAACCGCCTCCGTTTATGCCGGTATGCTCGCGCCAATAAAAAATGCTACCGAGATTCTGGCAGGCAAAAAAATGCCATCCGCATTGGGGGTTTCGGCGCTGGAAGAATTTGTCCTACAAATCCATCTGACCTCACCAACCGCATACTTTCTGGGAATGCTCAATCACTCAGCAACTTACCCGCTTCACCAGGCCTCATTACGCGCTGCTAAAGGCTCTTTTTCCCATCCGGGCCAACTGGTTTCTAACGGTGCCTATCAGCTAACCAAGTGGGCGGTGAGGTCATTCATCGAACTAAAGAAGAATCCGTATTACCGGGATGCTGATAGCGTGGGTATAGAAACAGTACGCTTTTATGTGCTTCCGGATCAATCCACCGAAATCAAGCTGTTCCGCTCTGGCGCACTGGACTGGACCAATGATGTTCCTATTGGCCAGTACCAGTGGCTACTTAAAAACATGGCGGATGAGTTAGTTCTGAGCCCTTGGATGGGTTCTTATTTTCTCGGTTTTAACCTTTCCCGCGAGCCTTTCCGGGGCAATAAAGCCTTGCGCTTAGCCTTAGCACTTGCGGTAGACCGCGATTTGTTGACCGAGAAAGTGACGCGCTTTGGTGAGCAACCTGCGTATGCGCTGGTGCCGCCGGGGAGTCCAAATTATACGCCCCAGGAACCGGAGTGGGCGAGTTGGACGCAGGCAGAAAGGGACATCGCCGCGCTGGAGTACTATGCGCAGGCAGGCTACAGCGAAGAAAAGCCGCTGGTGGTAGAGTTTCGCTATAACACCAGCGAGAATCATAAAAAGGTTGCGCTGGCAGTTACCTCCATGTGGCGGCAGAAACTGGGGGTTCAGTCACACCTGATCAATGAAGAGTGGAAGGTTTTTTTGCAGAACCGCCGGCATAAAGTTTTAACCCAGGTGTTCCGGGCCGGTTGGATCAGTGACTATAATGATCCTGTAAGCTTTCTGGACTTGTTAACGAATATCAGCGGTGATAATGACTTTGCCTATAATAATGAGGATTTTAACAGTCTGTTGTTGCAAGCAAGTCAGGAGCGAATTCCGCTACGCCGGCGCAGGTTACTTCAGGCTGCAGAAGCGATTATGATTGCGGATCAACCCTTGGTGCCGCTTTACACTTATGTGACAAAAAGGATGGTCAGTCAACGCCTGGGCGGTTGGCAACATAATGTGATGGATCACCACTATAGTCGTTATATGTATTTCAAAAATGAAGAGTCAGAACCAGAGCTAGAACCCGGTAATTCGCCTGCGAAATTGGCCCCAGAAACTACGGCGGAAACTACTGCTGAAACAAATGAAAAAACATCGCAGGTAGCAATCAGTGAAGATGGGTAAACGAACATGCTGAATTATTCCTTAAGACGGTTGGCGTGGGCCTTTCCGACTTTACTGTTGTTGATTACCGTGGCGTTTTTTATGATACGGGTGGCGCCTGGCGGTCCGTTTGATAGTGAAAAAAACCTGCCGCCAGAAATCGAACAAAACTTAAATGCCAAATATCATCTAGACGAACCCTTGGTGCAGCAGTACTTCCGTTATCTGGGACAAATTCTGCGCTTTGATTTCGGGCCGTCTTTTCAATATCGCGACTGGACAGTAAACCAACTGATTGCAAAAGGTTTTCCGGTATCCCTGAGCATCGGCGCCTTGGCCATGCTGCTATCTTTCACCCTCGGTATTGGCATCGGGACGATCGCTGCTTTGCGGCAGAATAGTGTCCTTGATCATGGCTTGATGGGTTATGCCATGCTGGGTATTTCCATCCCGAATTTCGTCATCGCACCGTTGTTGATACTGGTGATATCCGTTTATTGGGGCTGGTTGCCATCCGGCGGTTGGGAATGGAACTGGCGGAATATGGTTTTGCCGGTGATCACATTGGCGATGCCGGTTACCGCCTATATTGCACGGCTGATGCGGGGTTCTATGATTGAAGTCCTGCACAGTGACTTCATTCGCACAGCCCGTGCCAAGGGTCTGTCGGAAATGACCGTTATTCGACGGCATGCGATGAAACCTGCATTATTGCCGGTAATTTCATTTATGGGTCCAGCTTTAGCTGGCCTGATTACCGGTTCTGTGGTGATTGAGAAAATATTTGCTATCCCCGGCATTGGCAGTTTTTTTGTTCAGGGTGCAATGAACCGTGATTACACGCTGGTAATGGGCGTGGTGATTTTTTACGGTGCCCTGATTATCCTGTTTAATTTTCTGGTGGATCTGATCTATGCTTGGTTGAACCCGAGGGTCCACTATAAATGAACGGGGCCAAACAACAGCCGGCGGTAGTGAAAGATGCATTCGCTCAGGCATTGGATGTACCTCAGGTTGCCGGTCGTTCGCTGTGGGAAGATGCTCGTCACCGCTTGTTTAAAAACCGTGCGGCGGTTTTCAGCCTCGGGCTGTTATTACTGATTTTGGTGCTGGTTATTGTCGGTCCTTGGTTAATCCCTTGGGATGCTGACTTTACCGATTGGGATAATATTTATTCGCCACCTTCAATTGCCACTGGACATTATTTTGGTACCGATGCAGTCGGCAGAGATTTATTCGTGCGGACCCTTCAGGGCGGTAGAATATCGTTGTTGGTTGGGCTTGTTGCTACCGTTGTTAGCCTCCTTATCGGGGTAACTTATGGCGCAATTGCCGGTTATTTTGGTGGCCGTATTGATCAGGTAATGATGCGTATTGTAGATATTTTTTACGCCATGCCGTTTATGTTTTTTGTGATTTTACTGATGGTGGTATTCGGTCGTAACATCATCTTGGTTTTTATAGCCATTGGGGCAATAAACTGGCTGGATATGGCGCGTATTGTTCGTGGACAAACATTAAGCCTGAAAAGAACAGAATATGTTGAAGCAGCAGTTGCCTGCGGTGCAACCCCGTTACAAATTATAGCCCGACATATTCTGCCCAATCTGATGGGTGTGGTTGTTGTTTATATTACTTTGACCATTCCCCAGGTTATTCTAGTGGAGTCATTTCTCAGCTTTCTCGGCCTGGGAGTACAAGAACCAATGACTTCCTGGGGTGCGTTGGTTAACGATGGTTCCCAGGATATGGAAAGTGCACCGTGGATGCTGATCTTTCCGGCGGTGTTTCTCTCAATTACTCTGTATTGTCTGAACTATGTAGGTGATGGTTTGCGCGATGCCCTCGACCCGCGAGATAGAGTCTGATGCGAAAATTCGGTTACAAGACCCGATCAATGGCAGTAAAAGGAAAAAAACTGCTTGAAGTAGAGCAGCTTGAGGTGGTATTCAATACCAGAGACGGCGAAGTAAAGGCGGTCAATAAACTGGATTTCAGCATGCAGTCCGGTGAAACCCTGGCGATTGTGGGTGAATCCGGTTCAGGCAAGTCGCAAACGGCGTTGGCAATTATGAAGCTGTTGGCTGCAAATGGTAAAACTCGAGGTGCCGCCCGATTTTATGGGCGCAATTTACTGGAAATGACAGCGACGGAAATTAACGAAGTGCGCGGTGAGCATATCGCGATGATTTTTCAGGACCCCACATCTTCGCTTAATCCGTATATGACCATCGAAGAACAAATGTTGGAAGTATTAATGCGTCACCGCAAAATGTCGCGTAAAGATGCCCGCCTGCGCGTACTGGAAATGCTAACCCAGGTCGATATCCCCGACCCGGAGCGGCGGATTCGTCAATATCCGCATGAATACTCCGGCGGTATGCAGCAGCGGGTGCTGATCGCTATGGGCCTGCTGTGCCAGCCGGAGTTATTGATCGCCGATGAGCCGACTACTGCGTTGGATGTGACAGTTCAGGACCAAATTAAACGCCTGATGCGCGAGCTCAAGGAAAAATTCAATACTTCAATACTTCTGATTACCCATGACCTTGGCGTGGTGGCAGGTCTGGCAGATAAAGTTCTGGTGATGTATGCAGGCCAGTTGGTCGAAAGCGCGCCGGTGGATGAAATTTTCTACCGCCCACGGCATCCGTATACTGCCGCCTTGCTCAAAGCCGTGCCGCGCCTTGATCAAGTGGGTGACTATGATATGCATCCCATCCCTGGCAATCCGCCAAATTTGCTCAAGCTGCCCAAGGGCTGTGCGTTCAGGAATCGTTGTGAAATGGCATTTGATGCCTGCGCGCAGATGCCTGAAGTACGCGAAGTTGCCCCCGGCCACAAACTGCGTTGTTTCCTTGATGGTGGTGCATTGAAATGAGCGATGTTAGTAAATCCATACTCCGGGTTCAGGATCTGCATGTGTATTACCCAGTAGAAACCGGCACATTATTTAAGCGCCAGACAAGCATGCTTAAAGCCTTAAATGGGGTAAGTTTTGAACTGGCACCGGGTGAATCCCTAGGTATTGTAGGCGAGTCCGGCTGTGGGAAATCAACTTTGGCACGAGCTATTTTGGGACTACAACAACCCACCAGTGGACGGGTTTTATGGCAGTCTGAACCATTACACGAAATGAGCGCCGCCTCGTTACGGGAAAAACGCAAAGAATTGCAAATTATATTCCAGGATCCCACTGCATCCCTGAACCCTAGGTTAAAAATTGGTGATACTATCGCTGAGCCGCTGCATAATTTTTATCCCCGCATGGACAAGCTGCAGGTTGAGGAGCGGGTAAAAGGCATGATGCAAATGGTTGGCTTGCTGCCAAATATGTTGAATCGCTACCCGCATGAATTTTCCGGGGGCCAGTGTCAACGAGTTGGCATTGCCCGCGCATTAATACTAAACCCCAAGCTGGTGGTTTGTGATGAACCGGTATCTTCACTGGATGTCTCAATTCAGGCACAAATTGTAAACCTGCTAAAAGATTTGCAAAAAAAACTCAGTTTGTCGTTGATATTTATCGCCCACGATTTAAGTGTGGTGAAATCAATTTCCGAGCGGGTAATGGTGATGTACCTGGGTAAGGTTATGGAGTTGGCGCCACGCGAAGAAATTTATACCCGTCCCCGGCATCCCTATACTTCCGACCTGATGCGGGCAGTGCCGATCCCTGACCCTGAGGTAGAGCGCAATAAAATGGACATTGTGACCTATGGTGATACCCCCTCACCGATGGATCCGCCATCTGGTTGTCCTTTTAGAACCCGTTGCCCGTGGGCGCGTAAACGCTGCGCTGAAGATGTTCCCATTCTTCGTCGAGTGGGTGGTGAAGGCAAGGTTGCCTGTCATTACGCGGATGAAATTGAACTGCCCAAGTAATTAAATTCGCCCTGATAGCTTAATTTTATTTCTGCACCGCTTAATTCAGGCTAAAATAGCTGATATCTGATTGTTTAATGTAATTTAATCGCTTGGCGCTTGGCTAAGTGTGCTTATGTTCCGGAGTTGCACTATGAATATTACCCGAAAGATCGTTTTAACCCTAAGCCTGCTGCTGTTGGCGAGCAGTCTTGCAGCCAAGGTTAAAATAGAAAAAGAATGGACAGACGAGAACGCAAAAGACAAAAAGTATGGCCATATTGCCGTGTATGTTGCCGCAAGTGTGTCTATGCGTCGCGAGGGCTTCGAATCGGCCATCGCCAGATACCTACGCACCCAGGGAATTGATGCTTTCCCGAGCTATATTCTGCCCAATTTATCCGGCAAAAAACTGGAGCTCGATGAAGTCATTACTTCAATGGCCAATGAAGAAGTTGATGCCTTAATTACCATATATGTGGTTTCAGTCGGTGGTGGTCAGGAATCTGAAAAGTGGGTACGCCCTAACTGGGGGCTAGATCTGTATTCCGGCTGGGTACATCCCTATTCTAATGTTTATACGGTTAGCAGCGGTGCTTATGAATACACCTCGAAACAACAGCAGTTCTACCTTGAGTCCCGGCTGGTTGATTTTTCAACTCGTAAGCCGGTTTGGTTAATGTTTACCAAAACCACAGACCCCGAATACCGTAATACCAATAAAGAATTTGTTCACCTGCTGAGCAAAAAGCTCAAGCAGACCAATATGCTGATAATCGATTAACGGATGCTCAGGGAACAACTTACCGCGGGCCTGAATGAGCTGAGTTTATCGCTGGAAGCCTTCCAGATTGAGCAATTGTTAGCTTATGTGGGCTTGTTAGAGAAATGGAATAAAACCTATAATTTAACTGCCGTGCGTAAGCCGCGAGATATGATCAGTCATCATTTGCTGGATTCGCTGGCGATATTGCCTTGGGTTTCGGGTGACAGTTTGGTTGATGTGGGCTCCGGTGCTGGATTGCCGGGTATTCCGTTGGCAATTGCACGACCGGAGATGGCGATAACTTTAGTGGATTCGCTAGGCAAGCGCTGCCGCTTTCTTAGTCATGTGGTACGCGAGTTGAAACTGAAAAATATTAGCGTAGTAGAGTCCCGAGCTGAGGATTGGCTTGCCACTGAACAACCGGCACTGATTACCGCCAGAGCGGTGGCTGCATTGCCGGTGTTGCTGGAGCAGACCCGGCACTTATTTGCAGCAGATACTGTAATGTTGGCAGCAAAAGGTCGCTGGCCGCAACTGGAACTGGACGCGCTACCGGCAGATTTTTGTTTAGCTGAAAGTATCAAACTAGATATTCCCGGGGTAGCTGGCGAGCGCCACTTACTCAGGATTAAACTGAAGCTTAACCAATAAGCACAACCAATAAGGCTGAATGGCACCAATGGCAAGAATTATCGCAGTAGCAAATCAGAAGGGTGGCGTTGGCAAGACAACCACAGCGGTTAATCTGGCCGCAGCTCTAGGGGTGATGAAAAAATGGGTGTTGCTGGTGGATTTAGATCCTCAGGGCAATGCCACCGTGGGCAGTGGCGTGGATCCACAGGTGCTGGAATGGACTACGCTCGAAGTCCTATTGAAAGAATGTCGCACAGAGGATGCCATTATTCAGGCTGAAGCTGCCGGTTATAGCTTGTTGCCGGCAACCAATGATCTGGTTGCGGCAGAAGTCGGGCTGATGGAAGGTGAGCATCGCGAACTGGCATTGAGCGCCGCGCTGGATTCGGTAATTAATGATTACGCCTATATTATTATTGATTGCCCGCCCTCGTTAAACATGCTGACGGTGAATGCACTGACGGCTGCCGATGGCGTATTGATTCCTATGCAATGTGAGTATTATGCTCTGGAAGGCCTGGCAGCATTGGTCAATACCATCGAGCAAGTGCGCACGCGCATTAATCCTCGTCTGCAAATAGAAGGCTTGGTGCGGACCATGTACGATGGCCGTAACAATCTCGCGAATGAAGTCTCCCAGCAATTAATTGAACACTTCGGCAAGCGTGTTTACCGAACCATTATTCCGCGCAATGTGACCGTAGCCGAAGCCCCCAGTTTTGGTATGCCGGTGGTTAAATATGACCAGCGCTCCAAAGGTGCAGTAGCCTACCTGAGCCTAGCGGGCGAGATGGTTAGGCGCACCAGCAGTCGCTGATTGAAGAGAAATAATTATGACTAAAAAAACCACAAAAAAACCGCACAAAAGAAAACTTGGAAGAGGTCTTGATAAGTTATTAAGAGGCACCGATGTGGGCGTGGATACAGGCAGTGATGTCTACAAAGAAATCCCTCTTGATCTATTACAGGCGGGCCGTTATCAGCCGCGTTCGGTTATGGACCCAGAGCGTTTACAGGAGTTGGCCGACTCGATTATTGCTCAGGGTGTAGTGCAGCCCATAGCGGTTCGTGCCATCGGCGGTGGACGCTATGAAATCATTGCCGGTGAACGCCGCTGGCGAGCCTGTCAGCTGGCCCGACTGGATACTATTCCGGCGGTTATACGCGATGTTTCCGATCAAGCCACGGTGGCAATGGCACTGATTGAAAATATTCAGCGTGAAGATCTGAACCCGCTGGAGGAAGCAGTCGCTTTACGGCGCTTGCTCGATGAGTTTGGTTTAACCCACCTACAAGCCGCAGAAGCTGTGGGTCGCTCGCGGGCTGCAGTCAGTAATCTATTGCGCCTGCTGGAGCTTGGCGATGAGGTAAAAAAGCTGGTAGATGAACGCAAGCTTGATATGGGCCATGCGCGCGCCTTACTGGCATTGCCACTGGAAAAACAGTTGCCCGCCGCCCGCGATGTGGTGGCTCGCGAACTCACAGTACGCCAAACTGAGCAATTGGTTAAGCGCCTGCTGACCGGTGCCCCAAACACACCACCTAAACGCCGGGTAAGCCCCGATATCCAGCGTCTTCAAGATAAACTCACCGAACAACTCGGTGCGCGGGTGCAAATCCAGCACCAGCCGAATGGCCGTGGCAAGTTGATTATTCAGTACAACTCAGCTGATGAATTTGAAGGAATCCTTGATCACATCAAATGAGTTAGTGTCAGGAGTTTTCAGGTGTTGCTAAATTGGAGGGTGCTCAGACAAAACCTCCTCATATACAAGCTTCTGGAATGTAGATAAATCCAGGTTAATAAAGCCGCTGGGAACAATTAGCGCTAAAGTACAGCTGGAAATTTGCTCCTGTTTACAAGAAATGTTTGAGCGTTAAAGCAGCCCCTTTTTTCTGCCTATTTCCTAACTGCTGTCGAAGGTCTACCATTCAGAACAGGCACTCATTTAGTACTCTATACGGGTTCTTGTATCTGGCCTGTAACAGCTAATAAGCTTCACTTATCTTGATTTTGCAGCACTTGCGCCAACTGCAATTCAAGTATCTTAACTTCACGAATGATCCGGTTTTTGCCAAGTTCAGACCAATACCACATTTTACTTACTTGAGTGATTATTACTGTCACTATAATCACAGTGCCCCAAGCTAATAGTGGCTTCATTTCTGTTTCAAAATAAAACTGATATATGGCATAGAATGTAATGAATGCAGAAATTGCGGCTATAAACATAGCTATGATGTACATCCAAGCCATTTTGCCTTTAAATCCGGCACTCATTTGTTTAAATGGATTGGCATCAGTTTTGTCGTTTTCGGCTATGATTTCTGTGTATTCGTCACTTAATGCTTGTTTTATTTTATCGTCTATGGAAGTCATAATTTTTCTCCAAAAAGTTGTTTTAATTGATTACGGGCATCAAATAATAATGACTTGATCGTGCCCGCAGGTTTTTGTAAAATTTCAGCGATTTCCAAAATACTAAAACCATCGTAATAAAATAGTTGAATGATGTTTCTTTGTTTATGCGGCAGCTGTTTAATTGCGCGCATCATGTCTAGTTGATCCTCACTTTTAACGGAAGCAACTAATTCATCATTTGCCTCAATGCTGCTGTCATTCCTATATTTCTGGTTTTTACGAATCATATCAAGACACTTGTTACGGGTGATTTGATAAATCCACGCATGAAACTTTTTATGATCCTTAAGTTTTCCTAGGCCCTTAACAATCGCCATTAGTGCATCTTGAACAGCGTCTTGCGCCAAGGATTCATCTTTTAATATCGATGTCGCAAAGGTCAATAACCTAGGTTGAATAAGTGTGAGCACTTGATGAAGAGAGGCTTTATCTTCTTTTAACAATAAATATTCGATGTAAACTTTATTGATCATACTTATAAGACGATGCTATATCTCAAATGGTTGGAAAGTAGAGTGAATAGTTTATTCCCTGGGTTTTTGTTGCTGAAAGAACTGCACAAGTAGCTGTGAATACTCAGATGAATTGGTAAGGCTGTTATGGTTAGTGTCTTTTAAATAGTGACTTTGTTTATTTGGCAAAACCTGCAAAAGTTTGTCGCTGTGTTTAAGCGGTATAATTTGATCGTTTTCAGCAATAAACACCAGTACCTCAGCTTTGATCTGTTTTGCGTACTGCATCGAGTCAAATTTATTTCTAATCACCCAGCCTACAGGGAAAAATGGAAATTTCTCTTGGGCAAGTGATGTAATGCTGTCAAATGGTGTTATTAATACCAGTTTAAATATCTCTCTTTGCGAGGCTAAATAGACTGCAACTCCAGAACCTAGGCTTTTACCAATGATGGATATCTTATGATGCTGTGATTTAATCTGGTCATAAATATGTAATGCATCTGAGAAAAAAGCCTGCTCAGAGGGCTCGCCTGTGCTTCCTCCATAACCACGATAATTAATCAGGTAGATGGTTTTATTGGGAATAATATGCCGATAAAAATTTGTCAGCATGCCAACAGATTCAGCATTGCCCGCAAAATAAACTATCGCATCGTCCAAACCAGGGTTTAAAACAAATGATTTGATGGTTTGGTTTTGGTTTGTAAAGCTTTGAACCCTGACATCAGCAATATTCAGCTTTTCGGTAGGGTAAAACAGCAAACCGTCTTGTTTAGAATACAAAAACAAGCCAAAACCAACATAAAAGATGGTCAGATAAAGTAAAATTCTTTTAAACATAAAGTACATTATAGGATTTAGGCGTGGGAAAAACATGAAAACAGTATTAATTACCGGAGCTAACCGAGGTATTGGTTTGGAAATGGCAAAACAGTTCAGCCTAAAAGGCTTGCAGGTTATTGCTGCCTGCCGGAACTCTAGTGCAGAATTAGATCAATTGGATATTCAGGTTGAAACGAATTATGATGTTGCTGATGCTGGCTCTGTCCGCCAATTGGCCGAAAAACTCAAACAGCAAAAGATTGATATTCTGGTAAATAATGCCGGAATATTAAACAGCATGGGTTTGGATGATCTGGATTTTGATTCGATGCGTCGCCAGTTCGAAATAAACGCTCTGGGGCCTTTGCGAGTAAGTCAAAGCTTTCTGTCAAATTTAGGCAGTGGTTCAAAAATTGTCATCATCACCAGTCGAATGGGTTCAATGCAAGATAATACATCAGGTGGTCAGTATGGATATCGAATGAGTAAAGCGGCCGTCAATATGGTTGGGCGCAGTTTGGCAGAAGATTTAAGACAAAAAGAAATTGCAGTGGCCTTATTGCACCCGGGTTATGTCAGGACCGAGATGACAGCCGGCAATGGGCTGATCAACGCCGATGAATCTGCACGAGGTCTGATTCAGAGAATTGAAGAGCTAAACATGCAGAATACGGGTGGCTTCTGGCATACAGATGGAACCGAATTGCCTTGGTAATGCACGCCCTTTTTTTGTTTGTGTAGCTATAAAGCAGGTGCCCTATTGCAAGTATAGGAGGGTAGCGGATGACATTTCCCGCCATGGCTTAATTTAGACTGTTGCCACCGAGCTTGCCTATAGAAATATTTATGTCATCTGCATTGCCCCTAAATAGGTCTAACTGTTATAATCAGCCGGATAAGGTCGCAGGCTTGGTTTTCATCAAATTACATGTGGTTTATATGTAGTGTGCATTTGGTGCTGGCTAGCTTCTTATTTGAATAATTGCATAAACTATAGTGCTGGCGATAGCTAAAAACAAACATGTTGAATGGCTATCGGGGTATTTTGGAAATTGGTGTGTATTGCGCATGAAAACGGCATTGCCACTAGTATTAGCCCAGTTTATCGCTACTTTAGTGGCGGCGGCGCTTGGGTTATTTGCGAGTGCGGTTACTGCTTATTCATTGCTGGCGGGAGGCTTGGTTTGTGTTCTGCCCAACACCTGGTTTGCGAGCAGTCTGTATTTGCAGTCGCGCCAGAGCAGTGGCGACCCGGAACAAGATGCCGGGCGATTTGTAAGCGCTGCGTATAAAGGTGAGGCAATTAAATTATTGCTAACTGGAGCACTATTTGCATTAGTGTTCTCACAGCTGAGACCGATGAATGCGATGGCGGTTTTTGCGGGATATATTATATGTCTGCTGGTTAATCTAGTGGGCTTGAAATTTATAGGTCGAGACCCGATTGATAGGGTAACGGCGACAATAACTGAAAATAACGAAAAAGCCGATAAATCAATTGATAATCGGTAATTGGGTAAGCAACGAGCATGGCTAGCGAAAACGGCACATTGACATCCGGCGAGTATATTCGCCATCACTTGACCAACCTGACCTACGGACAGAACCCCGATGGCAGCTGGAGTTTTGCTGAAAACGCAGAACAGGCCACTGCAATGGGCTTTTGGGCGATAAATGTCGATACTATGTTCTGGTCGTTCTTTCTGGGCATAGTTTTTTGCTGGTTGTTCCGCCGGGTAGCCAAAAAGGCCGAAGCCGGCGTCCCCTCCCGGGGTGTTGCGGCAATAGAATTTATTGTTGAATTTGTAGATACCAGCGTGCGTGAGACTTTTCACGGAACCAGCAAGTTAATTGCACCATTAGCGCTAACATTGTTTGTGTGGATATTATTGATGAACACCATGGATTTAATTCCAGTGGATATCATCCCGAGCCTTGGTATGTTGATGGGCATTGAGTTCCAAAAAGTGGTTCCAACTACCGATGTGAACGCCACTATGGGCATGGCTCTGGCAGTCTTTATTTTGATCATCTTCTTCAGTATCAAGATCAAGGGCGTAGGCGGCTTTATGGGTGAGCTTACCGGCCAACCATTTGCTGCGGACAAACTAGTTTGGAAAATTATCTTTGCCCCAATCAACCTGGTGCTTGAGCTGGTAGGCCTTATAGCCAAGCCGGTTTCACTGGGGCTACGGCTTTTCGGCAACTTATATGCGGGCGAGCTGATCTTTATATTGATTGCTATGCTGGGGCTGTATCAGCTACCACTACACTTTGGCTGGGCTGTATTCCATCTGCTGATCGTTTTGCTGCAGGCATATATCTTTATGATGCTGACCATTGTTTATTTAAGCATGGCGCATGAAAAACACTAATTTTTTAATTTAACTTTAATTTTAATTGTAATAAGTAAATAATCCGTAACGGATGTAGGAGAAAATCATGGAATTTGTAATTGGTATGACAGCAATCTCGGTTGCCCTTTTGATTGGTCTTGGCGCGTTGGGTGTTGGTATTGGTGTGGGTATTCTCGGCGGTCGTTTGCTGGAAGGTTCAGCCAGACAACCAGAGTTGGCCTCAATGTTACAAGGTAAGTTCTTCCTCGCGATTGGCCTGCTCGATGCGGTTGCCATGATCGGTGTTGGTATTGCGTTGTTTTTCACATTCGCAAACCCGTTTGTTGGACAGTTGTCCGAAGAGCTAGCTAAATTAGCAGGCTGATCAAACTTAGGTCTGGTAACAACTAAAGCGAGGTAATGGCGTGAATATAAATATGACAATTATTGGACAGATCATTGCGATGATTGTATTCGTTGCGTTCTGTATGAAGTATATTTGGCCGCCAATTATCACGGCATTGGATGAACGCCGAGCTAAGATTGCTGAAGGTTTAGCTGCCACAGACGAAGCGGCGAAAGCGCTGGAGCTGGCGAATGTTGAAGCGACATCTATTACTGATAACGCTCGCGGCCAGGCCTCAGAAATTATCGAGGCGGGCAATCAGCGCGGTATTCAGATTCTCAGCCAGGCGAAAGATGAAGCCGTGGCCGAGCGCGAACGCCAGGTAACGGCGGCCGATGCGGAAATTCAGCAGAGTGCCAACCATGCACGCGAAACGCTGCGTCAATCGGTAGCAACTTTGGCTGTACTGGGTGCGGAAAAATTGATCAAGAAAGAAATTGATCCGAAAACCCACGAGCAGTTACTAGAAAAACTGATTGCTGAAATTTAGGCAGTATATAGATGAGTAACTTAACCAAACTTGCCCGACCCTATGCCAAAGCAGCATTTGAAATGGCGCGTGCCGATTCTGCACTGGCTAAATGGAGTCGCATGCTTGGCAGCGCGGCGAGCATTGTAGCTAACCCGGATGTTCGCAAATTAATTGATAGCCCGGGTGTGTTTGAGTCCTCCGTGGCGAAGCTTGTGCGCGAAACGGGTGGGGAGCGCTTTAACGCAAAGTTTGCCCACTTTATAGATGTGCTTGCTGGCAATGAACGGCTTTCATTATTGCCAGAAATTAAATCCATGTTTACGGATTTGCGCCTTGAAGAAGAGAAAGAGCTGGCAGTAAAAGTGGTATCTGCGGTTGAGCTGTCAGATGATCAGAAAAAGCGGATGAGCGATGCGCTGGCGCGTCGTTTTGATCGTAATATCGAGTTACGGGCTACGGTCGATCCGGCTTTAATCGGTGGTGCCATAATCCACGCCGGTGATATGGTAATAGATGGCTCGATCAAAGGTGAGCTGAATAAACTGGCCGTACAGTTGGCCGATTAACTTAATTTAATGAATGGCGCAGAGAAGTTTTAGTAACTTCGTTGGCGTCGAGATAAAACCAGGAAAGAAAAAGATGCAAACGCAACTGAATCCATCAGAAATCTCAGAACTGATCAAAGAACGAGTCGAACAGTTTGAAGTCGTTTCCGAAGCCCGTAACGAAGGCACTGTAGTTAGTGTAGCCGACGGAATTATTCGAATCCATGGTCTTGAAGATGCCATGCAGGGCGAAATGATTGAATTTCCAGACCAGGTTTATGGTTTGGCGATGAATCTGGAACGCGACTCTGTAGGTGTTGTTGTACTGGGCGATTACGAAGGTATCTCTGAAGGCGATATCGTCAAGTGTACCGGTCGTATTCTCGAAGTACCAGTAGGTCGTGGCCTGCTGGGGCGGGTTGTTGATACCCTGGGTAGCCCAATCGATGGACAAGGTACGATTGAAAACGACGGCTTTTCACCGGTAGAGCGCGTAGCGCCGGGCGTTATCGAGCGTCAGTCTGTTGACCAGCCAATGCAAACAGGTTTGAAAGCGATCGATGCGATGGTTCCGGTTGGCCGTGGCCAGCGTGAATTAATTATCGGCGATCGCCAGACGGGTAAGACGGCAATCGCAATCGACACCATCATTAACCAAAAAGGCAAAGGCATTACCTGTATTTATGTTGCCATTGGCCAGAAACAATCAACCATTGCCAATGTTGTGGCCAAGCTAGAAGAGCATGGCGCAATGGAACACACCATTGTAGTTGTTGCTGGTGCTGCAGACTCTGCCGCCATGCAGTACATGGCGCCATATGCCGGTTGTGCCATGGGTGAGTATTTCCGTGACCGCGGTGAAGATGCATTGATTATTTATGATGATTTGACCAAGCAGGCATGGGCCTACCGTCAGGTATCCCTGTTATTGCGTCGCCCACCGGGTCGTGAAGCGTATCCAGGCGATGTTTTCTATTTGCATTCGCGTCTGCTGGAAAGAGCGGCCCGAGTTAATGTTGAATATGTTGAAAAATTCACTAACGGTGCAGTAAAAGGCAAAACCGGTTCTTTAACCGCGCTGCCAATCATTGAAACCCAGGCCGGCGATGTATCAGCATTCGTACCGACCAATGTAATTTCAATTACCGATGGCCAGATCTTCCTTGAGACCGATCTGTTTAATGCCGGTATTCGCCCAGCAATCAACGCGGGTTTGTCTGTATCGCGAGTGGGTGGTGCAGCGCAAACTAAAATTATTAAGAAACTTGGCGGCGGTATTCGTCTGGCATTGGCGCAGTATCGTGAGTTGGCGGCATTTGCCCAGTTTGCATCCGATCTGGATGAAGCCACCCGGGCGCAGCTGGAGCGTGGCGAACGCGTAACTGACTTGATGAAACAGGGGCAGTATAGCCCGCTGTCTACAGCCACTATGGGCGCATCTTTGTATGCTGCCAACGAAGGCTTCCTTGATGATGTTGAAGTCAAAAAGATTGGCGATTTCGAGTCAGCCTTGCACAGCTTCCTGACCAACAAATATCAGCCTTTGCTGGACGAAATTGGTGACAGTGGTATCTGGAACGATGACCTTTCAGGGCAGTTGACCACCGCACTTGAAGATTTCAAGGCAACTGGCAGCTACTAAGCTGTCTTGCATAGAATAAATACAACGAGGCAAGAGAATGTCTGGCGCTAGAGAAATCACAACCAAAATCAATAGTGTGAAAAACACCCGCAAGGTGACCAATGCACTAGAGATGGTATCTGCTGCCAAGATCCGTAAATCACAGGATCTTATGCAACAGTCCCGCCCTTATGCGCGGATGATTAAACAGGTTATTTCGCATCTGTCGAAAGCGCAGCCGGAATACCGGCATCCGTTCACGCTCAAGCGAGAGCAAATAAAGCGCGTGGGCTATATTGTTGTTTCCAGTGACCGTGGTCTTTGTGGCGGTCTGAATAACAATCTGTTCCGTAGGTTGCTGAAAGAAATTGCTGACTATCAGGAACAGGGCATAGAAGTCGATATCGTCACCTTCGGCAAGAAAGCCACCCAGTTTTTTAAAGGTTTGAAAGTAAACCTGATAGGTAGCAGTATCGATCTGGGTGAAAAGCCGCAGATCGCCGATTTAGTCGGCCCGTTGAAATTACTGGGCGATAAATATCGGGAGCTTGAACTCGATCGGGTGGTGCTGGCCTATAATAATTTTGTAAACACCATGACTCAGGAGCCAACGCTGGAAACAATTCTGCCGTTGCCAGAGGGTGATGATGAACAGATTACCGAGCTTTGGGACTACATTTATGAGCCCGAAGCCCGTGATCTGCTGGATACGGTGTTGTCGCGCTACTTTGAGTCCTTAATTTTTCAGGCAGTTCTGGAAAACTTGGCCTCAGAGCATGCCGCCAGAATGGTAGCGATGAAAGCCGCGACCGATAACGCCGGTGATTTGATCGATGAACTACAGCTGGTCTATAACAAGGCGCGGCAGGCATCGATCACTCAGGAATTATCGGAAATTGTGAGTGGTGCGGCAGCAGTTGAATAACTGTTTGTACTACAAATAAATTATTTTTTTAGTCATTAAAGTTTTGTAATTAGGAGAGTCGCATGAGCTCTGGAAAGATTGTTCAAATAATTGGTGCGGTAGTTGATGTGGAATTCCCACGCGATAGCCTGCCTAAAATCTATGATGCGTTGAATATTACCGGATCAGAAATCGTGTTGGAAGTTCAGCAGCAACTCGGCGACGGTGTCGTTCGTACCATTGCGCTGGGATCAACTGACGGTATGAAACGCGGTCTGGAAGCGGTTAATACAGGTGCGGCTATTCAAGTTCCTGTGGGAATGAAAACCCTAGGCCGGATTATGGATGTACTTGGTCGCCCCATTGATGAAGCCGGTCCTATCGGTGAAGACAAGCGCATGCCAATTCACCGTAAAGCGCCTACCTATGATGAGCAATCAACCGGTACCGATTTGATGGAAACCGGAATTAAAGTTGTCGATCTGATCATGCCTATCGCCAAAGGCGGTAAAGTGGGTCTGTTTGGTGGTGCTGGTGTTGGTAAAACCGTAACCCTGATGGAATTGATCCGTAATATTGCGATCGAACACAGTGGCTTTTCGGTATTTGCCGGTGTGGGTGAACGAACTCGTGAAGGTAACGATTTCTACCATGAAATGAAAGACGCTGATGTACTCAGCAAAGTTGCCCTGGTATACGGGCAGATGAATGAGCCTCCTGGTAACCGTTTACGAGTTGCGCTCACCGGTTTGACCATGGCAGAAGAATTCCGTGATACCGGCAGTGATGTATTGATGTTTATCGACAACATCTACCGTTATACCCTGGCTGGAACCGAAGTATCGGCACTGCTAGGTCGGATGCCATCTGCGGTAGGTTACCAGCCAACATTGGCGGCTGAAATGGGTGCCTTGCAGGAACGCATTACTTCAACCAAACAGGGTTCTATTACCTCATTCCAAGCGGTATATGTACCGGCGGATGATTTAACGGATCCATCACCAGCGACTACATTCGCGCATCTGGATGCGACCTTGGTACTTTCCCGTCAGATCGCTGAACTGGGTATTTACCCAGCGGTTGATCCACTGGATTCAACCTCGCGCTTACTCGACCCGAATGTTATCGGAGTTGAACACTACAATGTAGCGCGTAATGTACAGGGTGTTTTGCAGCGTTATAAAGAGCTGAAAGATATTATTGCTATTCTTGGCATGGATGAGTTGTCTGAAGAAGATAAATCCATTGTTGCTCGTGCGCGTAAAATTCAGCGCTTCCTGTCACAGCCGTTCTTCGTAGCTGAAGTATTCACTGGTTCTCCTGGTAAGTTCGTTAGCTTGAAAGAAACTATTCGTGGCTTTAAAGGTATTGTTGAAGGCGACTATGACCACATGCCTGAGCAGGCCTTCTATATGGTTGGCGGAATTGATGAAGCAGTTGAAAAAGCCAAGCAGATGGCAGCCGAAGCGGCCGAGAAAGCCGCTTAGTTGGCCTTTGCTGAATAAAGCTGACTCAGATTAAGTAAAGAGAGACCTATAATGTCAAAAACTATTCATTGTGACATCGTTAGTGCCGAAGGTGAGATATTCTCCGGCACGGTAGCGATGGTCTTTGCAAATGGTGAAATGGGTGAGTTGGGTATCGCACCCCGGCATACCCCTTTGCTGACCCGCTTAAAGCCTGGCCTAGTTCGGGTGAAGTTGGAAGATGATAATGAAGAGGATTATTATGTTTCCGGCGGCTTAATAGAAATCCAGCCGCATGTGGTTACCGTGTTGGCAGATACCGCCATTCGTGCCAGCCACCTCGATGAGGCAGCAGCTTTGCAGGCGAAAGAAGAAGCAGAGCGCACCATTGCAGATCAACACGGTGAAATGGACATCGCCCAAGCTCAGGCAAAATTGGCGATGGCGATTGCCGAGATTTCAGCATTGAGACAATGGAAAAAACGCATGAAGCGTTAAGTTATATAGAATATCAAGTAACATTAAGTAATATTAAACACCGGCTTATTGCCGGTGTTTTATTAACTGCGCTAGCATTCACCCCGCATACAGTCAGCACTGATATAATGTAAGCAGAAAAAAAGATACTCAATACATGCCCGAACAACACACACAATCACTGCATATTGTTATCCTCGCTGCCGGCGAAGGCACACGCATGCGTTCGAATCTGCCAAAGATTCTGCAACCACTGGGCGGCAGGCCAATGCTTTCCCATCTGCTGGATACGGCAAGGCAATTAAACCCGGCTGGTATTCACATTGTTATTGGTTCGCAAAGCGATGCAGTCATGGCAGCGTTTACAGACACACAAGATATTAACTGGGTTCACCAGGCGGAACGCTTAGGCACGGGCCATGCAGTACAACAGGCATTGCCGGCAATACCGGATGATGCACTGATATTGGTGCTCTACGGTGACCACCCATTGGTATCCCTGCAAGATCTTGAGTCTCTTACTGGCACAAAGACTGAGTTGTCATTATTAACTATGTTGCCGGAAAGTCCGCAGGGCTACGGGCGTATTCTGCGTGATTCAAACACCAGCATAACCGGCATAGTTGAACAAAAAGATGCCAGCGCCGAACAGCTGAAAATTAAAGAAGTTAATACTGGAATTTTAGTCGCATCACAAAAGCTCTTGAATCAATTGTTGAATCAAATAGACAGCAATAATTCCCAGAAAGAATTTTACCTGACCGACATTTTTTCCATCGCCCATACGCGCGGTATAGAAATTCAAGCGGTAGTGGCAAACGATGCAATAGATTTACAAGGCGCCAACGACCGTCGTCAACTGGCCATGCTAGAACGCCGTTATCAGCAACAACAGGCAAACCAGTTAATGGATGCTGGTGTGTCACTTGCCGATCCTGCGCGTGTGGATGTGCGTGGTACTGTCGAGGTAGGCCGGGATGTGAGTATTGATATCAATGTCATCCTGGAGGGCAAAGTCGTACTCGCTGACAATGTATATATTGGCGCCGGGGTTAGATTAAAAAATGTCGAGATTGGTTGCGATACCAGAGTTGAAGACCACTCGGTTATCGAAGCAGCACAGATTGGCGTCAACTGCAATATTGGACCATTTGCCAGAGTGCGTCCTGGCACCGTACTTGCCGATGAGGTCAAAATTGGCAACTTTGTTGAAATTAAAAAATCGACTGTTGCCAAAGGCAGCAAGGCCAGCCACCTGAGTTATATTGGTGATGCTGTTATTGGCGCCAATGTAAATATCGGTGCTGGAACCATCACCTGCAATTATGACGGTGTGAATAAATCTAAAACGGTTATCGAAGATGGTGTATTCATAGGTTCTGACACCCAGTTGGTAGCGCCGGTAAAAATAGGTAAAAATGCCACCGTGGGAGCCGGATCAACAATCACCCGAGATGTTGCCGCCGAAACATTAGCGGTTAGCAGATCAAAACAAACCAATATTCGTGGTTGGAAACGACCCGTTAAAAAATCAGATTAAGCACCAGAGGCAAATTACGCTATGTGTGGAATTGTTGCGGCCTGTACTCATCGGCCAATTTCAAAAATATTAATTACCGGTCTCAAAGCCCTTGAATATCGTGGCTACGATTCAGCCGGTATTGCATTGCAAACCGATTCTGGCTTACAACGATTGCGCACTCAGGGTAAAGTTGCGGCACTGGAAGCACTCTGGCAATCCAGCCCCATAGAGGGTCATTGTGGCATTGCCCACACTCGTTGGGCAACTCACGGAGTACCCAATACAGCAAATGCCCACCCACATCTTTCCGGCAGCAAAATCGCACTGGTTCACAATGGCATTATAGAAAACCACGCGGAACTGCGGAATGAATTAACCCAAGCAGGTTATACCTTCGGCTCAGAAACTGATACCGAAGTGATGGTGCATCTTATCGACCAGCTGGAACGCGAGCACGGTGATTTATTCACCGCAGTAAGCAAAGCCTGTGAGCGCTTTCGTGGAGCCTATGCGATTGCGGTAACTTCCAGCCGTGAACCGGAAACCGTAGTAGGCGCGCGCCTTGGTAGCCCACTGGTGCTGGGAATTGGAGAAGCTGGAAACGAACACTTTCTTGCTTCAGATGTACACGCGCTACTACCTGAAACCCGACAGTTTATTTATCTGGAAGAGGGCGACTTGGTGCGCATCCGAGCGGATGAATACTTACTGCTAGATGTTGATGGAAATAACACCACCCGAGAAGTTAAAACCAGTAAAGTCGATAGCGAAGCATTCGACAAAGGCCCATACCCTCACTTTATGCTCAAAGAAATTCACGAGCAACCGGGTGCTGTAGCCGAAACGCTTGAAGGTCGGATATTCGGCGGTAAAGTACTCGCCAATATTTTCGGCGTGGGTGCTGATGAGTTGCTGGCCAAGGTCGAAAATGTACATATTGTCGCCTGTGGAACCAGTTATTACGCCGGCATGGTGGCCCGTTATCAAATCGAAGAGCTCGCCGGAATACCGTGCAGTGTTGAGATAGCCAGCGAATATCGCTACCGTAAACCAGTGGTGCCATCAAATTGCCTGTATGTCACCATTACCCAGTCCGGCGAAACCCTCGATACCTTATCCGCCTTGCGCCATGCAAAGAAAGAAAGTTATCTGGCAACTTTAGTCGTCTGTAATGTTCCAGAATCATCAGCCGTACGCGAATCCGACCTGATACTGATGACCCGCGCCGGACCGGAAATCGGAGTGGCATCAACCAAAGCATTTACCACCCAGTTGGCTGCGCTGCAGTTGCTAACCCTGAGATTGGCGCAACTCAACGGCATGGATGAGGATGTCTATCGCCAACGGGTAACCGAGCTGGAACAACTCCCAGGTCTGCTGGCTTCAGCACTAGAACTTAACGATGAATTAAAACTACTGGCAAAAGACTTCGCCGACAAAGAACACGCCCTCTACCTTGGTCGTGGCGACCATTATCCTATTGCATTGGAAGGTGCGCTTAAACTCAAAGAGATTTCATATATCCACGCCGAGGCCTATCCAGCCGGTGAATTAAAACACGGCCCATTGGCACTGGTAGATGAAAATATGCCAGTGGTTGCGGTTGCACCGAATGATTCCCTGACTGAAAAACTAGTATCCAATATTGCCGAAGTAAAAGCCCGCGGCGGCCGCCTGATCGTAGTCGCCGACAGGGAAGCGGTGGCTAAACTCGCCGCCGATCATGGCAAGGTCGTCCAGGTGGAAACCGGTGGCACGCTGGTTGCACCGATAGTCTTAACCATACCCCTACAACTACTGGCCTACCATGTGGCAATTCTCAAAGGCACAGAAATAGATCAGCCGAGGAACTTGGCGAAATCTGTGACGGTTGAGTGAGTGGGTGGTGGGTTACTCTTTACTTGTCGGAGAGTATTAAAGTTTCATACTGAGTAATAAAGTTTCATACTAAGTAATAAAGTTGCATACTGAGATTTATCTGACTAGGGATTTGGTGAAAATAGAGTCGGGAATTTTCTGACCAACTCACACGAACCTGCCACAGGAATCTCCAGAGCGACTCACAGATTCTATCGATATTGAAGCAAGCAGAAACTGGTGAACCGATGCATTATTGACTTTACCAGAGCCTCCAAGCTTTGAGAGAATGAAGTTATGAAAATAATAAATATATCAATACTTGTGCGCCAAGTTGCTAAAACACTCATAGATCTCAATTCATCAAGTGAACCAGTATTAATAACTGAGCATGGAAAGCCCACAGCTTACCTGTTAAATATTAATGACTATGAGCAGACCCAAAGGCGGTTAGATATTTTAGAAGGTATTGCCCGGGCTGAAACAGCAATACTAAGAAACCAGACATTTACTCAGGTCGAAGCGGAAGAAAGGCTGAATAAATAACCTGGGCAGTAGTGTTATTGTGTTTTTACTATGAAAGCTTGGATTGCTATTAATCACTGCCTTATGTAAATGTGGTTGAAAAAGTGTAAGTGGTTAATAAACACCGCCCTTGCTCACCCACCCCGGATCTGACCCATGTTGATATTGCCCGGCAGCAATGTCTCGAGGGCTTCCACGGTTTCTGCTTTCGGTGGTTCGGTAAATATATACCGCAGATAAGCATACGGCTCCAAGCCATTGGCCTTGGCCGTTTCGATTAGCGAGTACAGGTGTTCTGAGAAAATTCCGCTCCAGTTCAGCTTCTACCAACACCGCCAGCCCATAGATACCTATTCTAAAATCAACAATATCTCGGTACAGGTAAACCTCTGGAAGGTCATTCGCCGGGCACATTACTCAAGCTCAGCGGCAGCGTTTAATATGGTTTGTAACGACCCAGCATTCACCTCGCCAACAAAGGCCACCGATACACCGTTGGCTAACCCAATCCGCCACTGACTACCAGGCTCGGCTTCCAACACTTGCACCCGCTGAAACCGAGCGGGTGTACACCCAGTAAAGCACCCTTTTTGATTAGTATATTCTTGCTGGCATACAAGGACTGTACAGAGAAACCCACTACTGCTGCATGCTCA
>JAKITM010000049.1 GCA_021648045.1 Lysobacterales bacterium | reverse complement strand
AAACTCACCCTGTTGCTGCGGGTGCCATTGCTCATCGGCTACCCAGCGCGCACGCTCAGGGGTAAAAAGTAATTGCGCAGTGTTATTGGCAGGGCCAGAAAAGATTCCGTAAGACTGGTCGTAATATAGCTGGACTTCAGCCAAGGGAAGTTCCCGGGCATCCTCATCTAACACCACTTGCTGCTGGATTCGTTCCAGCGAAAAGCTGCGCAGAGCTTGCCGTTGATGACACCAGGCATCCAAGTACCAACTGTTGCGGTAATTGGTTAAGCGTTGCGGCGAAATAGTTCGTTCCGACTGCTGGTCGGTGCCGCGGGTATGATATTCGATGCGCAATCTTTTGCGTGACATCAGTGCGCCTAAGATTGCCTGAAACATGCGTTCGGGAACAACTCTACCTGCCGCGCTCTGCATGTTTATTCGGCTTGACTGGCCTTCTTTTTCCAGGCCTTTGGTTTGCAGCAGACTGGATATCCGCGTTTGGATATTACCCAACTCCTCCTCCAGCAAGCCCGGCTGCACATTGCCGAGCACCTCGCGGGCAGTCAACAACGCCTGAAGTTCTTCCGGACTAATCCAGATACCGGGTAATTCGAATTTCCCGGCCAGATTTCGATCGTAATAATAACCATGCTCATTGTTTTCAATCGGCGCCTGCAATGTATCCCGGAGTTCATTGATCAAGCGGTACAAGGTAGCCTGAGAACAGCCAAGCTCCTCCATCAACCGTTGTCGCGGCATAGGCGCACGCGCCTGACTGAGGATATCTCTGAGGTGATAAAGGCGTTCCAGTTTTGACATTATTTTATCCGCGCTCTAAGTATTGCCCAATTGTAACCCGATCCAGCCCTTCAAGATCTTGCAGTGTTTCGATATTGTCCATGCCAGCCGCCAGTAACATACATTGAACTTGATCCGCCTGATCAAAACCATGCTCAAATAAAAGCCAGCCTCCCGGCAACAGGTAATCTCCAGCCTGGGCTGAAATCTGCCGGAATGAGGCCAGCCCATCAGCACCTGGGGTTAATGCCAACTCGGGTTCAAAACGAATATTGCCTGAGCTCAGATGCGGATCGGCAGCGGCAATATAAGGTGGATTGGAGACCACAGCGTGGAATTTTCCCTGCAGTGCTGACAACCATTCCCCTTGCCGCAAGATAACATTTTCCAGATGGTGAGCCTGGCGGTTTTCTTCGGCCACTTTGAGTGCCTCAGCACTGATGTCAGTGGCGGTAATTTGCCATCCGGGCCTCTCACTCGCCAAAGCTAGGGCAATGGCCCCGCTACCGGTTCCTAAGTCGGCTATGCGACAGCTCTCAGTGGAATCCAGCTTTGCTAGAGTTAACTCGACCAGAAGCTCGGTTTCAGGGCGCGGGATCAGGGTTGCCGCGTTTACTTTCAGCACCAAAGACCAAAACTCCTGTCGGCCGAGCAGATAGGCAACCGGTTCCCCACCCAGCCTGCGTTGCAGCAATTGCTGAAAATCCTCAAGTTGTGCCCAGCTGGGTTCAGCATTAGGGTCAGAATAAAAAAATGACCGGCCGACCTGCATCACCTCTGCTAACAATAGTTCGGCATCGAGGCTAGAAGTTGATGCATTACCAGAAGAGTTGCTAGCAGCTTCAACCTGCAGGCTCGACAGTTTTTGACGAGCCTCGATTAACACATCCCGCACACTCGGCATTTCAGCCTAAGCCTCTTCGATGACCGGTTTGGATAAATCATCGCGTCGCAATAAACGCCGCATAAAGTGTAACCAGTCTTCCTGGATTAGATACAGCGTGGGGATCAAGAATAATGTAATGACTGTAGCAAATAGTATCCCGAACGCCAATGAGGTAGCCATTGGAATAATCGCCTGAGCTTGCAAGCTGTTCTCAAACAAGATTATTGGCACCAGCCCGAGGAAAGTTGTTAATGAGGTAAGTAAAATAGCCCGGAATCGGCTTCTTGCCGCTTTTTTGGCCGCAGCAATTGCAGTTAAGCCTTCGCGTCTGCCGCGATTCACAAAGTCCACCAGAATCAAACTATCATTAACCACTACCCCACCTAGGGCAATTATGCCTAGTATGGACAACATACTGACATCAAGGTCTAATATCCAATGCCCAAACAATGCACCAATAATACCGAATGGAATGACCGACATAATCAATAACGGCTGTAGATATGAGCGCAATGGAATTGCCATAAGCGCATAGATCAGAAATAAAGCCAATATCCCACCATTAATCAGGTCAGCAACAGTATCCTTCTCGGCCGCAGTAGCACCATCTAGGCGATATCTGACATCCGGATAACTGGCCAGCAACTCCGGCATGAAGTTTTCTCTGATATCTTCCGCGATTTTACCCGGCTCAGCTATTTCTTTATCCACTTCGGCGCTAATGGTAATCGAGCGCTCGCTATTGAAGCGGCGAATAACCGTCGGTGCTGAAGTCATTTCAATATCGGCAACAGTACTAAAAGGAATCTCATCCCCTGCTGGGGTTCGAATCCGCATTGCTTCCAAATAGCCTACTGAATTTCGCTTTTCAACAGGATAACGCACCATAACTTTAACTTCGTCCTGACCGCGCTGAATGCGTTGGATTTCTTCACCATAAAAGCCCTGGCGTACCTGCTGGGCAAGGTCAGAAAGACTCAGGCCTAGTGCCTGTGCCTCAGGGCGAATATGTAGTTTGATTTCCCGGGCACCGCCTTCAAAGGAATTGCGCACATCATTTATACCATCGTATTCCCGAATTTTTTGTTCTAGATCGTAAGCTGCGGCGCGCATTTGTGTGTTGTTGTTACTGATTAATCTGAAAGCAACCGCAGGCCCGCCAGTGCCAGGCCCTGCTGGGCTACTGAAGCTTAGTTGTTGAATTCCGGGGATCTCACCTACTTCTTCCCGCCAACGCCGGGTAACTTCTGGTGCATCAATAATATATTCATCACCCTTAACCAACTCGACAACGATATCGCCACCGGTATCACGCCCCGACCAGGAAAAAACAGTATCCAGTATCGCGCCTGAGTCGCGGCCGATTTCTGCGCTCATTTGCTGGTCAACCAGCCTGATGGCATCGGTGACTTTCTGCATGGCCCGGTGGGTTTCGTTAGCAGAAGTACCATCATTCATTTCCAAATCTACCATGATGAAATCCCCGGCAAAGTCCGGGAAAATCACCACCCGCAAAAAGCCGCCGGTAATTAAGCCAATGGAGAGTATAAAAATCGCTACAAATGAAGCCAAAGTAAGATAGGGCCGCTTCAACGAGCGTTCCAACATTGGCGCATAGCTGTTATCCGCAAAGCTATGCAAGCCTTCAGCAAAGAACCGCTGGAATCTTACCAGTGGATTGTCCATATTCGGGGGTTTTATTTTCATATGCGCTAAATGCGCTGGCAGAATAAGTTTTGACTCCACTATGGAAAACAGCAGGCATAAGATGACCACCCAGCCAATGGCCGCAAACATCTGACCTGAAACTCCCGAAACCAATAGAATTGGCAAGAAAGCAGCAATCGTGGTCAATACACCGAATGTTGCTGGAACTGCAACTTTCATCACCCCTTCAACTACAGCTTCCTCCGAGTGACCTTTCTCGCGGATATTGCTATAAACACTTTCACCAATAACAATGGCATCATCTACTACTATTCCAAGCACCAAAATAAACCCAAACAGGCTCAGCAAATTAATACTGACTCCTGGAACCTGCAATGCCCACAAAGCGCCCATAAAGGCAACCGGCAGGCCAACCATTACCCAGAAAGCCAGTTTTAAGCGCAGAAATAACGCCAGCACCGCAAACACCAAAAATGCACCGAAAAGCAAATTCTTGTTCATCATATCCAGCCGACCTTTAAGGTAGTAAGAAACATCTGCCCAATAGGCAAGTTTCACTCCCTCCGGTAACTCCGACTGGATGCTGTCAATATACTCTTTAACCTGTTTTGCCAGCTCTAATTCACTTTGATTTCCAACCGCCAGAACGCGAATAGAAACGGCTGCTTTGCCATTAAATCGTGAGTAGTGGTCGCGTTCAATAAAGCCATCGTTGACCACTGCGATATCACTAACGCGAAGACGCGAGCCATCGGCATTGGTGCGCACAATAATTTTTTCAAAATCCAGCCCAGTGTATGCCTGGCCCTTGGTGCGAACCAAAATGTCACCGGCTTCGGTCTTGATAGAACCGCCGGGTAAGTCGAGTGAGCCGCGGCGAATTGATTCCGCCACTTCTGCCAAAGTAAGGCCATACTCTTGTAAAGTTTCTTCAGTAACATAAATACTGATTTCATAAGTGCGCGCGCCAACCACCTGCACTTTGGAGGCCATTGTTTGGCTGACGATTTGATCGCGAATGGTTTTCGCAAATTCCTTTAAACTGCGCTCGCTAATATCACCGGTTATAGAAATCCACATCACTTCGTGGGATGGATCCGTTTTAGAAATAACAGGCTTTTCTGTTTCTGCCGGAAATGTAGAGATGCTATCGATACGCAGCTTGATTTTGTCTAGCACCTCCAAAGTGTCATAGCCTGAAGATACCTCAACCCTTACCGAACCCATGCCCTCACGCGCAAAGGATATAATCTCCTCAATACCCTCAACATCCTCAATGGCTTCTTCAATCTTTATGCTTACCCCCGCCTCTACTTCAGATGGCGCAGCACCTAAATAAGCAACCTGGATATTTATCATATTAGTATCCAGTTTAGGGAAAATTTCTTTCTTGATATTGTAGGCCGACCAAATACCGCCACCCAGCAAGCAGACCATTAGCAGATTGGCGGCAACTGAGTTATGTGCAAACCAGGCGATAATGGCCTGATACCAATTTCGCTCTGGCATTAAGTGTCTCCACCTTCAGCTTCTGCTGATAGGGTTTGTTCACTATCAGTAACGATATCTAGCAACAGGTAGGGATCTTCAGCCACGCTAGTTTCCTGTGAATCATCCCCCAACCAAACATCACCTTCCACCGCCTCGACCTCAGCAGGCACATCATTAACACGCAGCGGCATGCCCTCAACCGGGGTCGCAAGTGAAGTGGAAATAACCCGATCACCGTTATTCAAGCCACTGCTAATGTACACCTCTTTGGGCGTACTCCGCACCACCTCAACTTGACGAAATTCAAGTCGGTTTTCCGTAGAAACAACCATCAGTTGGTTACCGTTGGTTAAAGCGTGCCGTGGAATAACAAACAGGTTATCAACTAACTTTCCTTCAATTTGTGCGCTTAGGAATGTGCCTATAGACAATGGTGGCTGCTGGCTTTGCCCCAACAAACCATAAGGATCCATAATTTGTGCCACCAGATAAATTTGTCGTGACTTTTCATCCACAACCCCTTCACTGCGTACCAGCTCTGCCTGCCAGCTCGTCACTTCACCGCGCGTATTGCTGCTAAGGGTTACTTGAGGCCGCGATGCACTCGAGATTTCACTGAACGCCGGCAGGTTTATAAACAGTAGTTCTTCGCTGGTCACCGGCAATCTAATTTCTACCATATCCACAGCAAACATAGTACCTAATGGTGTGCCCGGGCTAACAAACTGGCCAATATCCACCCTCTTCTCGCGCACCATTCCAGCATAAGGCATGCGTATTTTGGTTCGTTCTAAATTCCTTATGGCGCGTTCAAGATCGGCTTCCGCAGCCCTGACATTGGCTTTAGCTTCCGCCAACTGCGGCAAACGCAGCACCAAATCATTAGGTTTTCCTGAATTGCTGTTGAGTCGCTGCCAATCTTTAAGCGCCTGCTCAGAACGGGCTTTCTCAGATGAAAACTGAGCTTTGCGGGAAGCTAGAGTGGCCTCTGCCAGTTTTACACCTACCCGGTAATCGCTGGGATCAATCTCCAGTAACACCTCACCCTTATTTAAAAAACCGCCAGTGATAAAGCGGCTAGAAACACTAGTAATTTTCCCGGAAACCTCTGCAGCCATAGTGGTCTGGGTGCGCGGCTTAACCACACCCTGAGACTCAACCATAAAATTCAACGATCGGCGCTCCACAAACTGTGCTTCAACCAGCAGTGCTTTTTTCTCAACGGTATGCTGCTCCGGGGGAGCTTTAAATTGCGGAAAGACTACAAAGGCCATTACAGATGCCAGTACAATGACTAGAATGGGAAGCAGGAATGTCGGAATTTTTTGCATTTTCACAGCCTGAGCAACATAAATAAAGAAAATTCGGTAAAATCAAGCCTTATTATCGCAGGCTAAGCCAACGCTGTCCTAGCCCATTAGACATGTTATTCAGGATTTCAATGACTATAGTACTTAAATCGAAAGCGGATATAGATAAAATGCGTATTGCTGGCCGCTTAACAGGAGAAGCTTTGCGCATGATTAGCGAACATGTTCAGGCTGGAATCACCACCGCTGAGCTTGATGATATCTGCCATCGCTATATTACTGAAAAGCAGGAGGCCATCCCTGCGCCGCTGAATTATCGTGGCTTTCCTAAATCGATTTGCACTTCATTGAATGATGTTGTTTGTCATGGCATACCCGGTAATAAAAAACTCAAGAACGGCGATATCATCAATATCGATATCACCGTAATAAAGGATGGTTGGCATGGTGACTCCTCAAAAATGTTTTTTGTCGGCAGACCTGCGATTCGCGCGCAGCGATTGGTAGAAGTTGCACATGAGGCCATGGTCCTTGGGATTGAGATGATCAAACCGGGTGAGAATTTGCGCAACATCGGCAAAGCTATACAGGACCATGCTGAGTCACACCATTTTTCGGTGGTACGCGAATACTGCGGCCACGGTATCGGCGAAGTCTTCCATGAGGCGCCTCAAGTATTGCATTACGATTCCCCGCAAAATAATGTCATCCTTAAGCCCGGTATGGTTTTCACCATTGAACCGATGGTCAATGCCGGTAAACAACATACCCGCTTGATGAGTGATGACTGGACAGTAAAAACCCGAGACCGCTCACTCTCAGCACAATGGGAACACACGATTGCCGTCACCGATACAGGCTTTGAAGTTCTCACTTGCTTGCCGGGTGATGCGCTTTAACGGCTAATAAATGCCTACGCCAGCCATGCCATCTGCCACATTACCTGAGCTCGCGCCGTCACGACTGCCAGCTCCAGAAAAGCTTGAGCTGGTATTTACCGAAGATACTCTCAGCAGCCTGAAAAACCTGCAAGCTTCGGAAAACTCTGGCAACTCGCATATACTCCAACTGCTCAAGCTGATCGATGCTCAGTTAGCCAGCGCCTTCTGGCGCGATATGGATATCCAGGTGTTAGTCAGGACCCGTGCCTGGGCGATTGAACAGTTATTACTATTTATCTGGACTACACACTGCCCTCACCCAGGAATTAGCTTAATTGCAGCTGGAGGATTTGGTCGCGGTGAACTGCATCCTCACTCCGATATTGACTTGCTGATTTTACTACCAGAAGCTGCGCAGTTGAAAGCCGATAAAGTTGAAGCTTTTATCCGAGCTTTGTGGGATGCCGGTTTAAACCCCGGCCATAGTGTTCGCACTGTTAGTCAATGCATCGAAGATGCCAGTGAAGATGTGCAATTTGTTACCAATCTGATGGAAGCACGAATTATCGATGGTGATAGAAACTTATATCAACAATTAAAAACCGGGATTACTGCCGCAAAAATGTGGCCGACAGACACTTTTTTTGCCGCAAAGATGCAAGAACAAAAAATCCGGCATGAAAAATACTTTGATACCGCCTTTAACCTCGAACCCAATATCAAGAAAAGCCCCGGCGGCCTGCGTGACCTGCAGATGATCAAATGGGTCACCCAAAGACACTTTAATACACTCACACTGCACGGCCTGCTAGAACATGACTTCCTGCAACAAGACGAGTTTCAACGTCTGCTGGAATGCCGTAATTTAATCTGGCGGGTACGCTATGCCCTACACTTGCTCGCCGGTCGTGCAGAAGATAGGTTAACTTTCGAGTATCAGCGTGAAATTGCTGATAAATTCGGCTATACCGATCACGATAACAACCTTGCAGTTGAACAATTCATGCAGGTCTATTATCGCAATGCCCTGCGGGTAGAGCGAATGAACGAGCGCTTATTGCAGCTGTTTCGTGAAGAATTAATTCTCGATCAGGAAGAAGACAGCGTAATTGTCCTTGATCAGCAATTCCAGAGCCGTCAGGCGTACCTGGAAATAAGACAAGCGGATATTTTCACTCGCAGACCGAGTGCCCTACTGGAGCTTTTTCTGGTGCTGCAACAACACCCGGAAATTAAAGGCATAAGGGCAACCACCATTCGCTCGATCAGAAATCACCTGCATTTAATTGATGATAATTTCCGTGCCGATGCGCAAAATTATTCCATTTTTATGCAGTTACTCAGCCAGCAACAAGGCATTTACACTCAGCTACAGCGAATGAACCGTTATGGCGTGCTCGAATCATTTATACCGGTATTTGGAAAAATTACCGGGCGCATGCAATATGACCTGTTTCATGTCTATACCGTCGACCAACACACCCTGTTTGTGATTCGCAATCTACGGCGCTTTGCCTACGGTCAATATCGCCAGCGCTTCCCGCATGGACAGGCAGTATACCAACGCATCCCGCAAGCAAACATTCTATACTTGGCTGCATTTTTTCATGATATTGCCAAAGGCCGTGGAGGTGACCACTCTACCCTGGGAGCGGTTGATGCGGATGACTTTTGTCGCCAAACCGGGCTTGATAAAAGCAGCCGTGAATTAGTGGTTTGGTTGGTGCGCAATCACTTACTGATGAGCATAACCGCGCAGCGACGGGATATTTCTGATGAAGATGTACTCAATACCTTCACGCATAAAGTATCTAACCGAGAACGCCTCGATGCCTTATATTTATTAACTATGGCAGACATTGCCGCTACCAGCCCGAAACTCTGGAACGGCTGGAAAGACAGCCTACTCTGGCAGCTTTATCGGGCCAGCGCGCATAGAATTAAATATGCTCAGCAAAGCCGCAGTCGTACAGGGTTTCTCGAAGATGTAAGTGCCAGAGTCGCTGGTAGCAATCCTGTGAATGAGCTTGCGCGGGAATTCTGGGCATCAATTCCAGATAAACATTTACAACGCCTGAGTGCAAATCAACTGGCCTGGGCGACTCGCATGATCATCACTGCCAGTGATAATCCAACTGTGGTTGCCATCCGCCCGCAGGTCGAGAAGGTTCATTCAGAGGTTCTTATTTACACACCTAACTATCAGGGCTTGTTTGCTTCGGTGATTCAGGTTTTTGACCAGATGCGATTGAATATTCTCAATGCCCGTGTACTAACCACCCACAACGGCTATGGTTTTGATATTTTTCAAATTAGTAATACGCAAAATAAATGCCTCTCCAAAAAGGATGCCGAGCGCTTGCAGGGCTACCTGCAAACTAGCCTGAATAAACGCCAATGGCTGCCGCAGCCGAAACAGAAACAACCCAGTAAATTTCGTTATTTTGACGATCGGCCGGAGCTGTATTTTGAAAAACTTGAAGAACAAAATGTGACCCGACTGGAACTGGCCTGCCTGGACCAACCCGGCTTACTGGCTCATCTATCTGCTCTTTTTACCGAGCACAAACTGATTCTTGAAGATGCACGAATTGCCACTTTCGGTCATCGAGTTGAAGATTCGTTTTTATTACGCAATACCGATAATCAGGCACTAAGCCAACAACAACAAAACACCCTCAAGCAGGCAATTAATCAATTGCTGGCAGAGTGGGACTAATTTCAAGCTAGATTAAATTGGAAATTCTGACTATGGATACACTAAAACATCAAATCGAAGCAGCCTGGGAACAACGCCAAAACATTAACCCGGATAATGCCAGCCCTGAGCTTAAAGCAGCGATTGAAGCATGTCTTACAGCTCTTGAAAGTGGTGGCCAGCGGGTGTCCGAACCAACAGCTACAGGCTGGCAAGTCAATCAATGGCTGAAAAAAGCCGTGTTGTTATACTTTCGTACCGCAAATAACAACATTATTGAAGGCGGCGGCAGCCACTTTTTTGATAAAGTGCCATTACGCTGGTCAGCTGAAGGCGGTGGTGGTATTGAAAACACCGGCGCCCGAATTGTGCCACCTGCAACCGTCCGCCGAGGTGCTTTTATCGGTCACGATGCGGTACTGATGCCCAGTTATGTCAACATTGGAGCTTATGTTGGCGCAGGTACGATGGTTGACACCTGGGCCACTGTTGGCTCTTGTGCCCAGATCGGTGCCAATGTTCACCTTTCCGGCGGGGTAGGAATTGGCGGTGTACTAGAACCATTACAAGCCAACCCTACTATTATTGAAGATAATTGTTTTATCGGCGCCCGTTCAGAGGTGGTCGAAGGGGTTATTGTAGAGCGCGGCAGTGTTTTATCGATGGGAGTGTTTCTAAGTCAGAGCACAAGGATATATAATCGTGCAACGGGAGAAGTAAGCTTTGGGAAAATACCTGCAGGTTCTGTAGTGGTTCCGGGCAGCCTGCCGTCAAGCGATGGTAGCCATAGCTTATATGCCGCTATTATTGTTAAACAGGTCGATGCCCAGACCCGCGCCAAAACTTCAGTCAATGAATTACTCCGCAGTGCTGAAACCGGCAATGCTAGTTAAATAATTTAAGCTGATGTAACCTAATGTAACCTAGGGTCAGCATAATAAAAAAGGATAAACCAAGTTGGAAGCACATATAGTTGAGTGGTTAAATTTAACGGTTCGTTGGATTCATATGATCACCGGAATCGCCTGGATAGGGGCATCATTTTATTTTATATTTCTGGAGAACAACCTTAACCGCATACAGAAGTTACGCCCGGAATTAGCCGGCAATCTTTGGGCTATTCATGGCGGTGGTTTCTATTACCTAGAAAAATATAAACTAGCGCCAGACCCAGTGCCTGAGCATTTGCACTGGTTTAAATGGGAAGCTTACTTCACCTGGATTTCTGGGGTAGCCTTGCTTGCCATTGTGTATTACTACAACGCCAGTTTCTATATGCTGGATCCTGGCGTGGCGGATATTTCAGCAAATACGGCTATTGGAATAGGCATTGCTACCATGGTACTTGGCTGGCTGATCTATGACCTAATGTGCAAATCAGCGCTGGTTAATAAAGGCTGGTTATTCGCCATCATTGGATTTGTGCTGGTAACCGCGCTGGCCTATGGTTTAAGCCAGTTTTTAAGTGCGCGCGCAGCCTATATTCATGTGGGGGCTATGCTGGGAACATTGATGGCAGCAAATGTGTTTTTTGTTATTATCCCTGCGCAAAAGGCTATGGTAAAAGCCGCATTAAATGGCGAGGACTTCGATCCGTTGCCTGGCCAGAAAGCCTTAACTCGTTCCATTCATAATAACTATATGACCCTACCGGTGCTGTTCATAATGATCAGCAACCACTTCCCCAGCACTTTCGGCAATTCAAATAGCTGGTTAATTTTGGCGGGTTTAATTTTGGTTGGTGCGGCTGTCCGCCATTGGTTTAATCTTCGCGGTAAAGGACAAAAAAATTATTGGTTGTTACCGGCATCAATTATCATCCTATTGGCGCTGGTTTACCTGACTAGACCCATCGCCCTACCCGTTAGTGCGGATGCTAGCAATGTTACCGCTTTAACCGATGCCAGCGCATTTGAATTGATTGATATTCATTGCAGCAGTTGTCATTCCGTCAACCCAAGCAGCACGATGTTTGCAGCAGCACCGAAAGGCGTGGTCTTTGATACCCTGGCTGATATCAAGGCAAACCCCAGCCTGATTAAGGCACAAACCGTCAATAGCAAGATCATGCCACTGGGCAATAGCACCAATATGCAAGACTCAGAACGGCAACTCTTAGGTAACTGGCTGGATCAACTGGCAAGCCCTCAAGCAGCACAACAACCATGAAGGCTATTTCCTCTTCCCGAGTTTTTGTAGCCGGAGAGCTAATTGAGGCTGCTGTACTTTTTGATGCTGGCATCATTCACGCTATCGTCGATAAAAGCCAAATTCCTGAGGACTGTGAGCATCAGGATATGGGCGATCTGGTGATAATGCCCGGATTAATAGATACCCATGTGCATATTAATGAGCCGGGGCGTACCGACTGGGAGGGTTTTAATACTGCCACTCAAGCAGCCGCGGCCGGTGGCATTACCACGGTAATTGATATGCCTCTAAATTGTATTCCAGCAACCACAAGCGTTGCCGCACTGGAGGAAAAGCTCGAGTGTCTGGAAAACCAACTATGGGTCGATACCGGTTTCCACGGCGGAGTAATTCCGGGTAATGCCGGCGAACTGGAAGCAATGATGGCAATGGGTATCCGCACATTTAAAGCTTTTATGATCGACTCAGGCGTACCAGAATTTCCTGCCAGTGACAGCGAAACTCTGGATATGGCAATGCCGATACTGGCCAAAGGCAATGCCACTTTGCTGGTGCATGCCGAACTTGAATCAGACCTCGAAGCTGGCATTAAAACAGATGACGGCACAGACCCGACAACGGATCATTCCAGTTACCAAGCATTTTTACACTCCCGCCCTGACCACTGGGAAACAGATGCCATCGCTGAAATTATTCGACTCTCTGAGAAGCATAATTGTAGTGTTCACATAGTCCATCTCAGCTCCAGCCGGGCTTTGCGCATGATAGAGCAAGCGCGCGCAAGACAGGTAAAAATCACTTCAGAAACCTGCCCGCATTATTTAACCTTGAATGCTGCCGATATTCCTGATGGTGATGGGCGCTTTAAATGCTGCCCGCCGATCAGAGATATGCAAAATCAGAACCAGCTCTGGAAGGGGCTTGAAGATGGCATTATAGATTTTATTGTCTCCGACCACTCACCCTGCACGCCGGCATTAAAGCGTTTGGAAGATCATAATTTATGGGCAGCATGGGGTGGTATTTCATCCCTGCAATTTGGCCTGAGCCTGATCTGGACAGCCATCCAAAAACGCGGTTATCAGCTACCCCAACTAGTCAGCTGGATGTGTGAAAAACCTGCGCAGCTAGTAAACTTACAAAATATAAAGGGTAAAATTCAAGTAGGTTTCAAAGCGGACTTTGTGATCTGGAACCCGGATGAATTTCAAATCATTAAAGCCAGTAATATACTCCACAAGCACAAGCTAACCGCCTATGCTGAGCACCGGGTTGCTGGTGTGGTCGAACAGACCATTTTAAACGGCAAAGTAATATTTGACCGCAACGCTAAAAACAACTTTAAACACCAAGCCACAGGAAGCGCACTTAGATGACAAGTTTTACCAAAATGACTAATTTAGCTGCCGAACGACTCGGCGCCAAGGCTGTGGAAACCACCGATGACTTTTTTGCGGCTAAGGAAAATTTAGTCAAACCAGGGCGGGGAATATTTATCGAGGATAAGTACACCGATCACGGCAAGTGGATGGATGGCTGGGAAAGCCGTCGAAAACGCACCCCGGGCCACGACTGGTGTGTAATTAAGTTGGGTTTGCGCGGTATTATTCATGGCGTTGATATAGACACCAATCACTTTTTGGGTAACCACCCACCACATGCATCCATTGAAGCTGCCTGTGTAAATGGTCAGCCTGAGGAAAGCGACTGGCAAGAAATCTTGGGCAAATCCCCGCTGGAGCCGGGTTCACAAAACCTATATGAAATACATTCTGATTGCGAATGGACCCATATCCGCTTGCATATCTATCCGGATGGTGGTGTTGCCAGACTAAAAGTTTACGGGCAAGTCAAACCCGACTGGAGTCAAATTGCAGCCGGGCAAACACTAGATTTAGTCGCAGTTGAAAATGGCGGCCAAGTGATTAGCTGTAATGATATGTTTTTCAGCTCTAAAGATAATTTAATCATGCCGGGTCGGGGGGTCAACATGGGTGATGGCTGGGAAACCAAGCGCCGCCGTGGCCCGGGTCACGACTGGAGCATATTAAAACTTGGCAAACCTGGTATTGTTTCTTCAGTTGAAGTTGATACCTGTCACTTCAAAGGCAATTATCCGGACCGCTGCTCACTGGAAGCCGTATACGCACCCGATGCAAGCGATGATCAACTTGAGAGTCTCGAATGGTTTGAATTTATGCCCGAAGTGAAGTTATCTGCCGACCTACAGCATTATTTCTCCGAGCAACTTATAACGCATAAAGCCATCAGCCATATGCGCTTAAATATCTTTCCCGACGGTGGCATTAGCCGTTTACGGGTCAACGGCGTGCTGGCAGAATAATCAAAATGAATCTGCAACAACTCAATGCCTTGTCTGAGAAAGCACTAAGCTGCGAGCTATTGAAATGCTGTGGCAGCAAAAATTGGCTTGCCGGCGTGCTTGCCTGTCGACCCTACCTTACAGAGAAGAGTCTTTATACACTCAGTGATACAATTTGGGACGGGTTAAGCAAAGTGGATTATCTTGAAGCCTTTGCCCAGCACCCACAAATTGGTAACCTTGCGACATTAAAAGAAAAGTTTTCCAATACCTCTGGCTGGGCAAGCGATGAACAGCAAGGTGCTAATCAGGCATCAACAGAAGTTCTGCAAGCATTGCATCATGGCAACCAGGCTTATCTGCAGAAGTTCGGCTATATATTTATAGTTTGCGCCACCGGGAAATCAGCAGGACAAATGCTGGAGCTACTCGAACAAAGACTGACAAATGAAGCGCAAGCCGAGTTATCCATAGCGGCTGCTGAGCAGAACAAAATCACCAAGCTGCGTTTGAAAAAGCTGCTTTGTCTCAAGGGGTGAAGCTGCTTAATGGAAGAGCTTTGCGAGTTTACTATTGACGGTAGTAGCCTAAGAAATAAAAATAGCTATACACTGCGCCTCAAAAAAATTGAGTGATAATTTATTTCAGACAGAAAATCTTCACTCAATCAACTGATGGTCTCAAACCTGAAGACCGTTTTCAGGATTAGATTAAACCGATTAAAGTTATATAACTCAAATTACACCATCGCTTTCGGTTTAAATCAGGGACAAAAATCAGCTGCAATTAACTCCGCTAGTAGCACTATTTCTTTATCTGATGTTGGCTCACCCACCTGCATAGACAACATAAATTTTTTCATTTTGGCGAATAATTCCAGCTTTTCTTCAATAACAGGGTGATACAAGCCACACAATTGTGCCGCAACTAAATATGCCGTCCCTAATGATGTTCGCTTTGTTGTGAAATACCCTTCACTAGTGCTGGTATAACTTAAACCAAATGCCAATAACGATAGCTGAGGATTATCTGATTTGTTTAACAAAGTATATTCTAGCGCTTTTTGCTCATAATCCAAAATAGGTGGGCCTATAAGAAAACTTTCTCTATCACTTGGAGCCGCCATGGCATATAAGAACCTTGCCACGGTATTACCCTGTTCAGCTTCGGCCTCCAAGGAGTCTTGGATGTTTTCATTGGTAGCTCGTGATGTATTATGTCCATTTTTTTGATCAGTAGATTCTCCAAAAAACAGGTCACAGTCATATTTCCTGTTTTCTGCCTTCGCTAGAAACTCATCTGAGGAGGCACCTAGAACTGGCAGCCTGGTTATCTTATTAAGTTTGGCC